>JAUWXH010000005.1 GCA_030616465.1 Planctomycetota bacterium
TTCGTGAAAGAAAACGCGTGAGGGATAGTAGTACAGAACGTCGTCTTCCCCCGCGCCCAGGCCGGCCAACGACCAGATGGGAGCCAGGACGATCCCCGGCAACAGCACCGCCGCCAGCAACACAACTAGCCGCATACCTCGCACGCTCGGCGATGGTAGCATCTTCACGTGAACGGCACGAGTCTGGAAGCTACTTCACAACTGTGGCATACGCCTGCAACGTGCGGGACCTCACTGGCTGAAAACCGGTGCGACGGCGAACGAGGGGTCGGAGCACCGACAGACAAGCGGTACACTGAGTACTGTCGAAGACGGATGGGGCGCTGGCGCATAATGCCCCCCATTTGGGAGTTGCCATATGCACGTCCTGCCGCCGTACGAGCGAATCCTCGTGCTGACCGAAGGTCATTTGGGCGTCTTCAGCTCGAAGACGGCCGCCTGCCTGCTACGCTATCGCGGCCAAGACGTGGTCGGTGTGATCGATTCGGTCGCCGCCGGGACGGACGTGCGGACGGCGATTTCCTGGGCCCCGCCAGTGCCGGTTTTCGCGAACGTCGCGGCGGCGACCGGCTCGCAGCCCCAGGCGTTGTTCATCGGTATTGCTCCCGTGGGCGGGGCGCTCCCGCCGCAGATGCGACAGCACGTCCGGGATGCGCTGCAAGCCGGCATCGATGTGGTGAGTGGGCTGCACGCCTATTTGAGCGATGACGAGGAGTTCGTTAAGGCAGCACGGCAGAGCGGAGCCCGCCTGTTCGACCTACGGCGACCACCGACGCCGGGTGTGATCGCCGGCGGGCGGGCACGCGGGACACGGTGTCGGCGGGTTCTGACGGTCGGGACGGACGGCAACGTCGGGAAGATGGTTACCGCATTCGAGCTGAAGCGTGCGGCTCAGCAGCGAGGGCTGGATGCCCGTCTGGCGGCGACCGGACAGACCGGGATCATGATCGAGGGCTGTGGCATCGTCGTCGATGCGATGGTGGCGGATTTTGCCGCCGGGGCCGCGGAGCAGGTCGTCCTGGACATCGGGGACTGCGAGCTCGGTATCATCGAGGGGCAGGGGAGCATCGCTCATCCGGGCTACTCGGGTGTCACGCTGGCCCTGCTGCACGGGGCCTGTCCGGACGCGATGATCCTGGTGCACCACGCCGGGCGGACACGCTACAAGGCCGAGCCCCACGACCCGATCCCGCCGCTCGGTCGCCTCTGCGCCGCCTATGAACAGGCTGCCTCTCTGCTGCACCCGGCGCGGGTAGTCGCCGTGGCCATCAATGGCTTCGACGTGGAAGAGCGCCTCGTGCAGGCCGAGATGCGGCGAATCGAGCGGGAACTGAAGGTTCCCGTCGCCGATCCGATCACGCCGGATGTCCAGCGCCTGCTGGCGGCAGTGGCAGAGTGACCGAGGGCCAGCCTGACGGCAAAGCCGCTTTCTCAGGTGCGGAGCTGCCGATGGATAACAGTGTGCGACCGCGGGAAGGGGTTGTCGTCGTGGTCATACGCGACGGACGCCTGCTGATAGTCCGACGGGCGCCCGGCGTGCCGGCCGGCGGTGCCTGGTGCTTCGTCGGCGGGGCCATCGAGCCCGGCGAGTCGCAGCCCCACGCCGTGGTGCGCGAATTCCGCGAAGAGGTCGCCGGACGCGTCCACCCGATCAAGAAGATTTGGGAGTACGCACGCCCGGACGGAAAGCTGAGGCTCCACTGGTGGCTGGCCGAGCTGGATGCCGATGAGCTGCGGCCCGATCCGGCTGAGGTATCCGAGGTGCGCTGGTGCATGCCGGCGGAAATCCAGGCATTGCCGGGAGTGCTGGCGAGCAACCTGACGTTCCTACGCGAGGTGGGATACCGGTTGATCGATCGGCGGCGGCCGGGACGAGACTGAGGGCCGGCCAAAACTTCCGCAGAAATAGGCCGCCGCCGCTGGCGTAAGTCGGAAGTTGGTGGTATGTTACGTCTTAAGAAAGCGAATACGCGACACCTGGGAACCGGCTGCTGCGGTGAGCGGGCGGTCTGGTCTGAGGTTATTGTGTGCGCTCTTCTCGGCACCGGTTGAGAAGGGGCGGGGAGAGTGTTTCTTGCCCGGCACAGGCCGGGCCCTGGTACTAACTCGATTGCCTGCGGAGATTTGCGTGGCCAAAACCTTGCGAGTGCATGCGTTGGCCAAAGAGCTGGGTGTCGCCAGCAAGGAGGTCATTGCCAAGTGCAAGGCCGAGGGCATCGAGCTGAAGAACCACATGGCCGCGATCTCCGCCGGCTTGGCCGAATCCATTCGCGAATGGTTCAGTGTCGCCGCCGACGTCACCTCGGTCGAGGCGGCCTTGCCCGTGGACCTGAACAAGTTCCGCAAGGCTCGTCGGAAGAAGACTACCAAGGAGCCCGAAGCCGCCTCTATAACAGCAGAGCAGGCCGCGCCGGAAGCGGCCACGGCAGTTGCCGAGGCACCGCCCCCCGAGGCCGACACCGCCGTAGCGGTGGCCGAAGCCCCGCAGGGGCCCGCCGTGGCCGAGGAGCTGGCGGCTGCCGCCGCGCTGGAAGAAGCCGAGGCCGAACCGGCAGCCGAGGTTGAGACCATCGCGGCAAAGGCGCCGGAAGAGCCGGTGCCCGAGGCCGAGCCGGAGGCCCCGCCTCGCGAGCCGATCAAACCGGCCGGGCCGCAGGTGGTTCCCGAGCCGGCGCTGCTCCAGGGCCCGCGCGTGATACGGGTGGAGAAGCCCGAGCCGATTCAAGTGCGGCGACCGGGGCCGAGACCCTTCGCGCCGGCTGCGTCGGCAGGCCAGCCCGAAGTGGCCGCCGAGGGAGAGGCCGGGCGCGGGCGGGGGCGTAAGCGGAAAGATGAGGTAGAGACGCCGCGCGCCCGGGGACGCAGCCCGCGTAGGCAGGGCCGGGCGGCCGAGGTGGTCGTCGAGCGGTTACGCGAATGGCGTGACCAGGACGTGTTGGACCGCAAAGAGCGTCTGGCGGGTGCAACGGGACATGGCCTGCGCGATCGGCGGGCCGCGGAGCGCCGACGCCAGGCAACCGCCGGCGGAGCGGCCGCAGCCCCAGTCCGCAAGGCCCCCGTGGAGATCATCGCCCCGATCATGCTCCGGGACTTTTGCGCCGCACTCGGTGCGCCGTTCAATGTCGTGCTGGGAAAGCTGGTCGAGCACGTCGGCAAGATCATGACTATCACTCAAAGCATCGACGCCGAGACGGCCGAGTTGGTGGCGTACGATCTGGGCGTCACGCTCAAGGTGGTCGAGGCCCGCAGCGCCTTGGAGCAGTTCGAGCAGGAATTCAAAACCCGTGAGCGGGCGAACCTGCAGCCGCGGCCGCCGGTGGTGGCGATGCTCGGCCACGTGGACCACGGCAAGACGTCGCTCCTGGATCGGATTCGTCGGACCAACGTGGTAGCCGGGGAGGCCGGCGGAATCACCCAGCACATCGGGGCCTATCGCATCGACCGCGCGGATTGGCACGTCACCTTCGTGGACACGCCCGGCCACGAGGCCTTCACCTCCATGCGGGCCCGCGGCGCGAGCCTGACCGACGTGGTCGTCCTGGTGGTGGCCGCCGACGACGGCGTGATGCCCCAGACCGTCGAGGCGATCAACCACGCCCGAGCGGCGGGCGTGCCGATCGTGGTGGCGTTGAACAAGATTGACCTGGAGAACGTCGATCTGAACAAGGTTTATTCCCAGTTGGCCGGGCAGGACCTGGCCCCGGCGGAGTGGGGCGGCCAGACCGACTTGATCAAGACCAGCGCCGTGACGGGGGAGGGCATTGATGAGCTGGTCGCGCACCTGAGCACACTCAGCGAGTTGCTGGAGCTGGAGGCCGACCCCGCGGCCCCCGTGCACGCCACCGTGATCGAGGCCCAGATGCAGGAAGGGCAGGGCATGGTCGCGCAGATATTAGTGCGCGAGGGGACGCTCACCACGGGGCAGGCGGTGGTATGTGGCCCCGGCGCGGGGCGTGTCCGGGCGCTGTTGGACGACCGGGGCAAACGGGTCAAGCAAGCCGTGCCCGGCACACCGGTGCAGGTCGTCGGGCTGGATGAGTTGCCGGCCGCCGGCGATTCACTCTACCAGGTCAACGACGTTTCCCAGGCCAAGGATTTCGCCGCCGAAGCACGCGACCGCCGCCGCCAAGAGGCCTTGCAGGTGATCCGCAAACCGCAGAGCCTCGAGGAGCTCCTGCGCGGCCGGCAGGAAGGCGAGGTGCCGGAGCTGAACATCATCGTCAAGGCCGACGGGCAGGGTTCGGTTGACGCCTTGTGCGCCAAGCTCGAGAGCTTCCCCGCGGACAAGGCCCGCGTGAACATCCTGCACGCCGCCGTGGGGGCCATCAGCGAGGCCGACGTGGCTCTGGCCCAAGCCTCGCGCGCGGTGGTGATCGGGTTCCACGTGGTGGCGGAAGACCACGCCCGCCAGTTGGCGGATCAGGTGGGCGTCGAGATTCGCTCGTACCGGGTGATCTATGAGGTTGAGGGCGACGTGCGCAAGGCCCTGGAAGGCCTGCTGGCGCCGGAGGAGCGCGAGGAAGCCCGCGGAAAGGCCGAGGTTCGCCAGATCTTCAACATCTCGCGCGGCGGGACGGTCGCGGGTTGTCTGGTGGCCGACGGGATCGTCGCCCGAAACCACCGGGTGCGGCTGGTACGCGACGGGCGGATCGTGGTGGAGGACGCGGCGATCGGGTCGCTGCGGCGCTTCAAGGATGATGTGCGCGAGGTACGCGCCGGGCTGGAGTGCGGCATCAAGATCGAAGCCTACGACGACCTGAAGCCCGGCGACGTGATCGAGGCATTCGAGAAGATCGAGGTCGCGCAACGGCTGTAGTCGGCGGGGGCCGGGTTGCGCAATCGTGCTGAGTGATGGTAATTGGCGTATTGCGGGTGAGGCTGGGGGTGTTCGAGGCGCGGTCGCTCAAGGACAAACGCCGCGTCACCAAGAGTCTCAAGGACCGGCTGGCTTCCCGACACAACGTTTCCATCGCGGAGATCGACGACTTGGATCACCGCCAAGCCGCCACGCTGGCACTGGCCATGGTCGCGAATGAGCCGCGCTTTGTGGAAAGCGCGCTGAGCAAACTGGTGGACGAGATCCGGGCGTTCCCCCACGCATCGCTGGTGGACTACCAGATCGAGCTCCTGTAGGGCGCGGCACGCGCCTGCCCGTCGGCGTCTGATGGGTACCGGCCTCGGAGGCCGGGTCGGCCCGGCGACGATTCGTGCCCTCACAGCCAAAGCGAGACAAACGTGTCGCGCAGGACCGAGCGAGTTGCCAGCCTGATTCGAACGGTCGTCGCCGAGGCGATTCAGAACCGTCTCAGCGACCCGCGAATCGCACCGCTGACCTCGGTCACGCGCATCGAGGTGAGTGCTGACCTGTCCGTCGCCCGGGTGTACGTGAGCGTACTGGCCGACGAGGGCCGCCGACAGTTGTGCCTGCGCGCATTGTGCCACGCCGCCGGGCGCTTGCGCTCCTTCGTTGCCGAAGCGGTCACGCTGCGGCACGCCCCGCGCCTGGACTTTCACCTGGACGATTCGGTTCAGCGAAGTATCGAAACCGTGGAAACTCTCGACCGGATCATGACCGAAATGGGCGAGCGGCCGGCCTGGGACGTGCCCGAGCAAGCGGACGACGACGCCGAAGATGGTAACGCTCGGCAGGAGGACGACTGAGCCATGCGGGGTGCCACCCAATGCGCACGGCGATTGAAGCAGGTCTTTCGTTCGCTGCGGATTCGGCTGGGCAAGGTCAGCCGCCCGTCCAGGGGAGACCCCATCACTCAGATGATCCTGGGCATCTTCTCGCGCGACTTGCCCGAGTCGAAAGCGCGCGAGGCCCTCGACCGGCTGCGCGGGATGGTCGTGGACTACAACGAGCTGCGGGTCATAGCCGCGCTCGAGCTGGCGGAGATGCTAGGGGACTATCCCGACGTGCGCCTGAAGTGTGAGGACGTGTCGCGCGCCTTGAACAGCATCTTCGCGCGCGAGCACACGATATCGCTCGACGGAATCGCGGAGCTCCCCAAGAAGGAGCTGCGCGCCTACCTCGACCAGATCGAGGGCCTGGAGGCCTACACCCGCGCGCGCGTGCAGCTCCAGGGCTTTCAGCGGCACGCCATCCCGTTGGACGAAGCCATGTGGGCCTACGCCCGGAACGTCCGCATCGTGGATAAACGTTGCCCGCTGGTGGAGGCCGAGCGCTTCCTGGAACGGCGAATCCCCGAGCAGGACGCACTCGAGTTTGTCGCGCTGTTCAAGCGGCAGGCCTGGGCGGAAATGGGAGCGCTGGTGCGCAAGGGTGAGGTCGAACGCATCCGCAGTGTCCCGCCCGATCGTACGGCCAGCCACATGTTGCAGGTCGCCTCGCAGGCGTCGGCGGCGGCGGCCCGGCCTCCCACGCCGGAAGCGGCAAAAGACGACCGCACGAAGGTGGCCCCGGCCGGTGCTGCCAGGTCGGGGGCCACTGTCGGGGGCAAGCCGCGCCGGGTGACGGCCGACCGCCGGCGCCCGAAGCAAAGGGCCCTGGCAAGCCCGAAGGCCAAGGCCAAGCCGAAAGCCGGGACCAGGCCCAAGGCCAAGAGACAGCCCAAGGGCAAGCGCGCCACGGCCGCGCGCACCAAGCGAAAGACCGCCAAGCGAGAAGCCACGGCGAGCCGACGTTCGGGCCGGCGTTCACGCCGGACGACCCGCCGAACGAAATCGACCTGATGTCACGAGGCACTTGTCTGCCAGAGCATCATGTCGAGAGTTGAGGATATGCCGACCCCGACCAGCAGCCCTCGACGCCCGTATCCCCACGCCAAACATGCGCCGGTAGTGTTCTGGAACAGTGTGGCCGTATGTCTGCTGACGGCGGGGTTGGCCATGGGGCAGTCGGTGTCGGGCTCGGCTGCTACCGAGGAGGACTCGCGTCTCGACCCGCAGAGGGCTTCTACGCCGCTTTCTGAAATACACGGGCTTCCGGCGCCGCCCTCGCAGCCGACCCGCTCGCTCGACCAGGCCCCCGAGTTGCGTGTGCTATACGAGCGTGCCCGTGAAAGGCTGGAGGACGGCGAGCTCGCGGAGGCGCTGGCCACGCTCGATGCCGCTCTCCAAAAGGCCGAGGCCGACTACTACGAGCTCCACTACCTGCTGGCCCTGGCCAAGTCACGCGTCGGTCGGTTGGGTGAAGCGCGGGCGGCAGCCGAATCGGCGGCCCGCCTGCGACACGGGTCGGCCGATGTGCATCACTTGCTCGGATTGCTCTACCGGCAACAGCGTCAGCTTGAACCCGCTATCAAGCACCTGCGCACCGCGACGCTGGCGGCCGAGCGCGAAGTCAACAACCCGCGCGTGACCGCTGCGTGGTACCGCCTTGGCGAGTGCTTGCAGCAGGCCGGTTATCTGCTGGCCGCCGCGGAAGCGTACGGGCGGTTCGACCAGGCCGTCTGGGAGACACATCCCGAGCACCGCAGTGCCAACGAAGTCGCATCACTGCTCAGCGCGCACCCCCGGGGAGCACTTGAGCTGCGACTGGACCTCTATCGGCAACTCGGGCGTTTGCAGGATGCGGTTGGTGCTGCCAAGCGGGCGGCAGACAACCGCCCGCAAGATCACCTGCTGACGCGGACGTACGCCCAGGTACTACTCGAAGCGGGCGAGCCGGACCGGGCGTTCCAATGCTGCCGCGAACGCGCGGGGGGATGGTCCGCCAACCGCGGCTTGCTCCCGGTGGCGGTCGCGGCGGCCCGAGCGGCGGGGCAGTTGGAGGCTTGGGTCGCGGAAACAGAGCAGGATATCGCCGCAGACCGGAAAACCGATCCGGCGTTCACGCTGGCCCAGCACCTGTCCAAGGCTGGCGCACACGTCGAGGCGGGTCGTCTCTGGCGAGCACTGCTCAACAAGAACCCGGACGACGCAGGTGTCACCTGGGCCTTGGCGGCCACCCAAAGAGCTGCCGGCAACCTGCCGCGGGCGTTTGAGACGCTTTGCGCATTCGTACGGGAGCATCCGGCGGCAGAGCAGGTGCCCCACCGCCGTCTGGGCGGTTGGCTGGACCTGGATGCTGCGGGGCAGGTCTCCAACCTGCGGAGTGACGAGGTGCTCGGATTCATCGCCGAGCGCAGCCGAAGCGAAAACCGGGATTTCGCGACAGATTTCGTGCTGGGGACGCTGGCGGCGGCTACGCGCCAACCGCTTCTGGCCGAGAAGCTCTTTCGTTCGTGTCTCGACGCGCGGCCGGACTTCGCGCTGACCCACGTCGCCTGGGGACACATGCTGCTCTCGATGTATGAATGGGAGCGGGCGAAGGAGCACGCCGCCAAGGCCCTGGAGCTTGCGCCGGACTTGGCCGCCGCGCATTTCATCATGGCCGCGGCCCAGGCCGGGCTCGACGAGAACGAGGAGGCAGAGGAATCGTACAAAGCCGCCATCCGTCTCGCACCGGATGATCCCGTGTACCCGCTGGGCTTGGCACGACTGCAACGGCGTTTGGGCAAGAACTTGGGCGCGCAACGATACTTCCAGCGGGTCTTGACGATCGATCCGTCGAATGCGGAAGCGGTCGAAGGACTGATCGAGAGTTACCTCAAGAGCGGCAAGATCGAGTTGGCCCGCGCGCAATTGGAGCAGGCCGAGCAACTCGACGTGCCCGACGACGCCCTCCGCCGCTGCGGCACGGCGGTCCAGTTTTGGCGGGCCCCCTTTCAGCAAGAGCACCTGGCCGAACTGGCGCGACAGTTCAAGCGGTTCCCCGACGACACGCTGACCGGGCTGCAATTGGCCGCCGGACTATTCCTTCACGACCGGGCGGATGAGGCCTACCAAGAGGCGGAGAAGGTGCGCGCCCAGGCGCCCGACGATGACCGGCTGCTAAGCCTGCTGGCACGGGTGCAGAAGCGGCGGCTGGAGTTCGGCGAGGCGATCGAGGCTCTGGAGATCCTGGTCGGGCGGTATCCGAACCGCCGTGACGTCCTCGCGCTGCTAGCCACGGCCTATGTCAGTGACTTTCGGCTGGCCGAGGCCCGGGCAACCTTACGCCGCGTGCTAGTGCTGCAGCTCGACGACAACGCGCGCAGATTCCACCGCGCGCAGTTGCTGGATTGGTCCGTCAAGTTCGCAGACTTTGATGGGGCACTGGAGCTGCTCGAAGAGTGGATCGAGCATGAGCCGACCAACAATGACCTCATCAAGGCCAAGTTGAGCATACTGGCCCAGGCCGGTCGGTCGCAGGAGGCCCTCGAGCTTGCCGGGGAGCGCGTTGACGAAACGCGCGGCCGCCTGCAGCCGCTGGTCGAGCGGGCTGGCGACGACGCCGCACGACAGCAGCACTACCGCCCCTTAATCGACGCCTACCTTGAGTACCTGGCCGTGTGCGTGCTGGCGGGTGAGTACAAGGATGCCGAGCAGCGCGCCCGGACGTGGCTGGGCGAGAACCCCAACGACCCCGATCTCACCGATATCCTCGTGGAAGTCCTGCTGAGCGATGGACGGCCGACTGAGGCCTTGACCGCTGTGGAGGAGTTCACGCCGCAGACCTGGGAGGCAGCGATCGATGCGCGGATTTGGCGCGGCCGTTGTCTGGGTGCCGCCGACCGTGTCGATGATGCCATGGCCGAATTCGACGCGTTGCTCGAGGAGCGTCTAGTACGCCGGGACCCCAACAACGTCAGCAGGGTCCGTAGGCTGATCGTGCCGATGCTCGTGGAGGCGGAGGAATACGATCGGGCCCTGCAGCAGTGTGAGGAGTGGGAGGCGGGTCTCCGGCCGGGGACGTCGCGGGCCCGCCTGGATTTGCTCACGTTCAAGCAGGTTATCTTTCAGGCCGCCGGCCGGATGGAGGAATACGCGCGCGTCATGGAGTCGTTGCTGGAACATGACCCGGGCGACGCGACGCTGAACAACGACCTCGGATATACGTGGGTGGACGCCGGCCGCAACCTGGAGCGCGCGACGCAGATGATTCACCGGGCCGTCGCGCTTAACCCACTCAACGCCGCCTATCTGGACAGCCTGGGCTGGGCATATTACAAGGCAGCAGACTTCGCCGGCGCCCGCAAGTACCTGGCGCGTGTGGTTCGGCTTCGACTGGGGCAGGACGCGGTGATCTACGATCATCTGGCCGACGCGGAATACCGCCTGGGTGACCGCGAGACCGCCCGGCAGCACTGGCAGAAGGCGCTCGAGCTGCTGGAAGCGCAAGCCGCCCAGCAGGCCTCGGCCCAGCAAGCGGAATTGACGGCGAAGGTCCGGGCCAAACTCGGCGCGCTCCAGCGGTCCGAGCGGCCGGCGGTCGCCCCGACCGCGGCAGAGTAGGCCCGACCGCCTATACGTGATGAGAGGAGTTCTGTGGCAGAGACACCGTTGGACATCGCTCGACGCGTGGTCGCGGATGAGGCCGAGGGCCTGCGCTTGCTGGCGTCGTGCCTGGATGACGATTTCGATGCGATCATCGAACGGCTGAAGGCCAGCAGCCAGGTCATCGTCAGCGGGCTGGGCAAGAGCGGGCAGATCGCCCAGAAGATCGCTGCGACCCTAACGAGTACCGGCACGCCGGCGGTGTACATGCACCCGGTGGAGGCGTTGCACGGGGACCTGGGGATCGTGACGGAGCTGCACTGCCTGATCGCGCTCTCGCGCAGCGGGAATACGGACGAGGTCTTGCGCTTCGTGGCCCACTTCCGCCGGTTGGGTGGGCCGGCGATCGCGATCGTGCAGGGACGCGAATCGCGCCTGGCCGAGTTGTGCCGGCAGGTGATTCTGTTGCCGGACGTGCCGGAGGCCGGCCCGCTCAACCTGGCCCCGACCACCAGTTGCGTGATGATGCTGGCGGTGGGGGACGCGTTGGCGATGGCGCTGCTGCACGCGCGCGGCTTCGCGCGCGAAGACTTCGCCCAATACCACCCGGAAGGGACCGTGGGGCGACGGTTGTTGCTGCGGGCCGAGGACCTGATGCACACCGGCGACGAGTTGCCGCTGGTCCGCGCGGATGATTCGTTTGACCATCTCATCGTGGAGATGACCCGCCAGCAGCTCGGCCTGGCCGTAGTGGTCGCGGCGGACGGCACGTTAGTCGGGACGTTCACCGATGGGGACCTCCGGCGCGTGTTCGAGCGGGTCGAGGACCCCCGCCGGCTCGACGCGCGCGCGTCACACACGTGCAGCCGACGGTCCGCGTCGGCCCCGGCGGTCCCAATTTCGACGGTGAAAGCCTCACACCCGGCGGTGGAGTGCCTGCGGATCATGCGGGACAGCCAGATCACCAGCCTGGTCGTTGCGGACGACGACGACAAACCGATCGGCTTGCTGAGACTGATGGACCTGCTCAGGGCAGGTCTGGGGTGATTCGCTTCTGGAGTGATTCGCGCGAGCACGTGAATCATCACGAAAGCGTATCAATCATTGCCAAGGATATCGGACGGGCGTGTCTGGCGGTCTTCGGCCAAGGGTCCTGCTCAGCCCGAGGGGCGTAGGTCAAGGGCTGAGGGGTGGGCCGGGGCGCAACCGCCTGTCTATCCCCGCGACCTTCATATTCCCGGACGCGCTGGCGGCCTTCGGGGCTTGGCGCGCGGTGCGCTCGCTGTCCCCGCGGACCAGCGGCGGCGATCGGCGGCGGCGCCCGATTTCAACGCATGCGGTCGCCGGAGTTTGCCGATTCGAGGACGTGCGAGGTACTGGCGCTTCGTCAGTGCTAGTCCGATGGATCACCGATGACCGGGTCGCCCACCTCCTCAGAGGTGAGGCACGCGAGTGTTTCGCCCACTCGTGTCCCACATGACTGGATCCGTGGGCTGCCCAACCATCAACCCACGACTGACGGAGCGCTGGCGCTGGTACACGGTCCGCACACGAGCCCGGGGGTGTTTAATGGACGTGGATGCGACTACCAAGGCCAGTCGGCTGGAGATCGTCATCTCGGACGATCGTACCCAGGCCTGGGTGAAGCTGCTGGATGCAGCCGACCCGGAGTTCCAGCCTCCGACGGCGGCGGAGGTTCTCGCGGCGCTGGAGGCCGCCAAAGTCGAAATCAACGACGCGGTGCGCGCCCGCATCGATGAGTACATCCGGATCGTCGCCGGCCCGGAAGAGGGCGAGGCGGACGGACCGCGCGAGATCCCCAGCGAGTTCCTGATCGCTGAGGGACGGCCTCCCACGGACGGTCAGGACGGGACATTTGAATGGCACGAGCAGCACCGGCAGACACAGCGCGACTGGCAGAGCGACGATCGTGTGGATTACTACAGCCTCGAGTCTATTCTGACGGTGGAAGCGGGTGTGGCGATCGGGCGCATCACCGAGCCGATCAAAGGGGACGACGGGATGGACGTTTGCGGGCGCGTGCTGCCCAGCAGACGGGATGGGACGCCGCTGGAAGTCGGGTCGGGCCTGAGCCTCTCGCCGGACGACCCCTTGGAAGTTGTGACCGAGGCTGCCGGGCACGTGGTTGTCCGACAGGACCGGATGTGGCTGGAGGAGGTGCTGAGCATCGCCGGCGATGTGGACTTCGACTCCGGGAGTCTGAACGTGTGTACGGACGTGCACGTACGCGGCATGGTGCCGTCCAACTTCAAGGTTCGTACCACCAAGTCGCTTACCGTGGAGCAAGCTATCGAGGCCGCCCAGGTTGACGTGGGTGGTGACCTGGTCGTTCGCGGCGGCATTTTGGGGCAGGGACGGAAGGGCAGAATCCAGGCCGCCGGCTCCATAACCGTTCGCTTCTGCGAGAAAGCCCAGTTGAAGGCTGCGGGGGACGTGAAGGTCTGCAAGGAGGTCATTCATTCGCACGTTCATTCCGAGGGACGGCTGTTGGTCGAAGCCGGCCCGATCATCGGCGGCGAGGAGTATGCTCGCGAGGGCATCGAGGTCCAGACGCTGGGCAGTGGGGTCGGGGTGGCGACCTGCGTGGCGGTGGGCATGCACCGCAACGTGCTCGCCCAAGCCCTTCGCCTCGAGCAGAGGCTCAAGGAGCGTGTGAAGCTGGCCGAGCGGACCCGCGCGCAGGTGGAGCCGCTGCTGGCCAATCTCAAGCGTCTGACGGCGCAGCAGCGCAAACAGGCCGCCGAGCTGCTGAACAAGGTCAAAGAGCTCATGCTCAGCCTGGATGACATGCGTAGCGAACGGGAGGAGTTGCTCGCGCGCGCACGTTCGCAGGGTCATCCGGCGGTGGTGATCAGCAAGCAGGTTTTCGGCAAAGTGCGGGTGGGGATCGGGGGCCGCGAGACCGTGCTGACCAAGCCCCTGGCCGGGCCAGTGCAGATCGAGGAGCGCAAGGTGAAGAACGTGACGGAGTTCGTCGCGGTCAACCCGCTGACCGGCTCCGTCACCGTGCTGGGGAGCACTCGGGTGGATCTCGCCGCAATCCTCCAGCAGTGGGAGCAGGCTGAACAGGAGGATGGAACCGACAAGTCGGACGCCGCCAACGGAGCGGCCTGAGCTGGGGAAGGCCTTCCCCGAGCATGCGCAGGCGTGTTGGTCGTGCGCGGCGCGACGGTGGTAAACACGTCAGCATGTCCTGTCTGCGGATCGTGCGCGACAGCCAGATCACCAGCCTGGTCGTCGTGGACGATGACGACAAACCGATCGGTCTGCTGAGGCTGCTGGACCTGCTGCGGGCGGGGCTGGGGTAGCGGGGCACCAACTGGCGGGGCTGCCGTAGGGGCACACCAGCTCGCGGGGACCCAACACGCGCGTCCGCCCGACACCCTGTTATTCTGAGTTCGCTGTCATCCTGAGGGAGTGATGCGTGTTGTCATTCTGAGGGAGCGCAGCGACCGAAGAATCTGGCCACAGACTACCGGGTTTTTCCCGCCTCCAACGAGAGACCCTTCGGTTGGCTCGGCGTGACCATGAATAATCCGGGTCAGTGCGGCTTGAAGCGGCGGGGCGGATCGGCTTCGGCGGCGCGGTCGTCTACCTGCCAGAATCGTACGAGGTCGCGTTTCAGGTCGAGTGTGGCGACGGTGTGCGGGCGGGCGCGATCGAGCGCGCCGGGGTTGATCAGCCGCACGCGGCCGACGCGGAGGTCGGCGGGTCGGTGCGAGTGGCCGAAGAGGATGTAGCATCTCGCGGTGCGAGAAGGGATTCTCGCACGAGCGTCGATTCCCCGATCCTGGGGTGCGGGAAGGGATTCTCGCACCAGCGCCGATTCTCGCACCAGCGTCTCAAGCAGCGTCTCGAATTCGGCGATGCGCTCCGATTGGATGAGCCGAGCCAGGCGGGTGAATTGCGGCTCCTGACCATGGAAAACGGCGATCGAACGGCCAGCCAGCTCCAAGCGCAGCGGTATGCCCTCCGGCACGGCCAGCCCGAGCTGCTGAGCGTACCGGGACAGCAGGGGCCTGGCGACGTCCGTATTTCCCCAGACGAACCAGACGCGCCGGCCGGTCAATTCGTTAAGCACGGCTTTTCCGCCGAGGTCGCCGCAGTGCACGAACGCTTCGGCGCCGAGGGTCTGGAGCAGGCGGATGGCACGGGCGGTACGCCGCTGTCGACCGTGGCTGTCGGATAGGATGCCGAGGATCACACCAAAAGCCGCACGCTGTCCAGGAAGGATTGCAGGTCCGGGTATGGCTGCATGCGCTCGAGCAGGGTGGTAATCTGCTTGACCGGGGGCAGGTCGTCGATCTGCCGACGAATGAAGTACATCTTTTTCAGCGTCTCGGGCGGCAACAGCTTTTCCTCCTTGCGCGTGCCGGATTGGCGCAGGTCCATAGCGGGCCAGATGCGCAAATTGGCGATGTCGCGGTCGAGCTTCAGCTCCATGTTGCCGGTGCCCTTGAACTCCTGAAAGATGAATTCGTCCGCCCGGCTGCCGGTCTCGACCAGCGCGGTGGCGATGATGGTGAGTGAGCCACCGCCCTCGACGTTACGGGCCGCGCCGAAGATCCGTTTGGGTTGTTGCAGCGCGCGGATATCCAGCCCACCGGTCATCGTCCGCCCGCTGCTGCCGACCCAGCTATTGAACGCCCGGGCCACGCGGGTAATCGAATCGAGCAACACGACGATGTGCTGCCCCATTTCGGTCATGCGCCGGGCGCGGTCGATCACCAGCCGGGCGATGCGGACGTGCGAGGCGACATCCATATCGTTGCTCGAGGCGAATACTTCGCCGTGGACGTTGCGGCGCATATCCGTCACTTCCTCCGGCCGCTCGTCCACCAGCAAGACGATCATGTAGATC
The DNA here is from genome assembly GCA_030616465.1 of Planctomycetota bacterium. Lineage (GTDB taxonomy): Bacteria > Planctomycetota > Phycisphaerae > UBA1845 > Fen-1342 > JAUWXH01. Next base: position 15,146 of record JAUWXH010000005.1, read on the forward strand.
TCGGGGTGGTTTTCGGCGATGCCGTGGGCCATCTGTTGGAGGAGGACCGTCTTGCCGGTTCGCGGCGGGGCGACGATCAGCCCGCGCTGTCCGCGTCCGATCGGCGTGAACAGGTCCACGATCCGCATGGTCAGCGGGCCGCCGGGCGTGTCGAACCGCAGCGCCTCGTGCGGGTCAATGGCGGTGGTTTCCTGGAGCGGCGTGGGCGGCTCCCAATCGTCGATCGGCACGCCGTTAATCTGTTCAAGGCGTTCCAGCCTGAACGCGCGGTCACCCCTCCGGGCGGGGACAACGGGGCCGGTAAGCATCTCGCCGCCGCGCAGCGCGAACTTGCGCACGGCCTCCGGCGCAACGTAGGGATCGCTAGGGCGAACGACGAAGTAGCGTTTGGGGTCGCGCAGAAAGCCGACCCCGCGCTCGTTGAGGTCCAGGACGCCCTCGACCACGCCGCCTTGTTCATGTCCCCCTTTGGGGCTCTTACGCTGAACAGCCATTGTTATCTGGTCTCCTCTACTTGCTTGCCGGCTACGCTGACCGGCCCATGGATGCAAGGCCAGCGTGCACACTCAACCGCGCCCCCGCACGCGTTTCCCGTCCGACGGCGACACGAGACTACGGCACCCCGCTACGGCAGGCCGGCGCACAACCAACGTGTCTGCGACTTGCGCCCGGCACCCTCC
>JAUWXH010000506.1 GCA_030616465.1 Planctomycetota bacterium
ATGGGCCTGGCCCCGAGCCGGCCCGGGCTGTTGTTGTCACCAAGGACGGTCTGCCCGAGGTCATCGCCGAGCGCCGGGTCGGCTACGGCAACGCCCGCTTTGACGATTAGCCCGAATCTCTCACCAGGAAAGCACCAAGACACAAAGGGGAAACGGATGAGCTGGGTCGGTCCCGCGGGCTCGGTCGCCGCCTTTGCTCGCCGAGTCTGGTGCGTTGCCCGATTGCGCCTGACCCGGTAGCTCTTTGTGTCTGCGTGCCTTTGTGGTGAACACGCCTCGCCCGGCGGCCGTACAATGCCCCCATGGTCACGCACCAGATCATGCTGGCGTTGGAGACCTCCGGTCGCCGGGGCAGCATCGCCCTGGCCCGCGACGGCGAATTGGCCGCTTTTCGCTGGCTCTCCGCCGAGCGCACGCATACCTCCGAGCTCATGCCGACGGTGCACGAGTTGCTCGGCGAGGTCGGTGTGCGGCCGGCGGACATCAGCCTGTACTGCTACTCCTGCGGACCGGGCAGCTTCACGGGCTTGCGCGTTGCGGCAACGGTGGGGCGGATGCTGCAGTCGGCGCTCGGCTGCCGGGTCGTTGCCGTCCCGACGCTCGAGGTGATCGCCCGAAACGCTCTCACTCACCCCGAGAGGCCCGAACGTCTCGTGGCCATCCTCGACGCCAAACGCGGGCAGGTTTACGGCGCGGTGTTCGAACGCCACGATGAGTCGGACTTGCAGACGGTGGTCGAGCCGGGGATCTACGACCCGGGCGCGTGGCTGGCGTCGGTGACCAACCCCTTCTCGATCATCGGCGAGGGGGTCGCGTTTCACCGGGAAGCGTGCGCGGCGTCGGGTGGTGTGATGCTGGAAGAAGAGTACTGGCCACCGTCCGCCGAACACGTCGTGATTGTGGGCGGGCGGCTCGCGCGAAACGGCCGGTTCTGTCGCCCGGAGCAGATCGTCCCGCTCTATCTCCGCCCGCCCGAGTGTGAAGAGGTCTATGAAACGCGTCGCGCCGCCGCCCGCCGTCGCCGCGGGGAGTGACCCCACCGCTCCACGGCTGACCCTGCGGCTGCGCTCAGGGCGGGCACCGGCGCGCCACCCTTGGCCGTGTGCTTCAGGTCTACGCCGTTGGCCGCTAAGATGCCGCCCTGCGTTCGCTAGCGCGCGGCCAAGTGCTCCGGCGCTTCGTGTGCACGGACGACGGTTCCGAAACCCCATTAGCAGATGCCGAGGAAGCGAGCACGATGGCGAATCAACTGATTGAATGTGTGCCCAATTTCAGCGAGGGCAACGACCTTTCCATCATCAAGCAGATTACCGAGCAGATCGAGTCGGTCGAGGGTGCCACGCTGTTGGACGTGGATCCGGGACAAGCCACGAACCGGACGGTAGTTACCTTCGTCGGCTCGCCGGACGAGGTCGTCGAGGCCGCCGTCCGCGCCGGCCGCAAGGCCAAAGAGCTCATCGACATGTCCAAGCACAAGGGCGCGCATCCGCGCTTCGGCGCCATGGACGTCTGCCCGCTCGTGCCGGTTTCCAATATCACCATGGACCAGGTCGTGCCGCTGGCCCGCAAGCTGGGCAAGCGGCTCGGCGACGAGGTCGGTATCTCCGGCTACTTCTACGAATACGCCGCGACAAAGCCCGAACGCCGCAACCTGGCCGTCGTCCGCGCCGGCGAGTACGAAGGGCTCGCTGAGAAGCTCAAGAAGCCAGAGTGGAAGACCGACTTCGGCCCGGGCACGTTTGACCCGAAGTACGGCGTGACCGCCGTCGGCACGCGCGACTTCCTCGTCGCCTACAACATCAACCTGAATACCACCTCCACTCGCCGGGCGAACGCGATCGCGTTCGACGTGCGTGAGAAGGGCCGTAAGAAGCGCGAGGGCGACCCGCTCACCGGGCCGGTCGTCAAGGATGGCCACGGCAACGACGTCTGGATCCCCGGCTCGCTCAAGTCCGTCAAGGGCATCGGCTGGTTCATCGAGGAGTACGGCATCGCCCAGATCTCGATGAACCTGACCAACATCAGCGTCACGCCGGTGCACGTCGCGTTCGATGAGGTGTGCAAGCGGGCCGAAGCCCGCGGCGTGCGCGTCACCGGCTCCGAGCTGGTCGGCCTGATCCCGCTCAAGGCCATGCTCGATGCGGGCCGGCACTACCTGC
>JAUWXH010000240.1 GCA_030616465.1 Planctomycetota bacterium
CCACTCAGCCCCCGGCATCATACCACTTTCACGACACGGCGGCCTCTCTGCCCGCGGCCAAGCGCGCCGGCAGGCTGGTATGGGTGCCGGCTTGCGCGTACATGCTAATACTATACCGTGTTCGGCGTCGGCACCGGCGAACAGGATGAGGATTACGCGGTCACGGCCGGCTGCTGCGCGACAGCCGCCAGATGATCGGGCAGCCGGCGCTGCTGCGCGTGTCGCAGGTTGAAGGCGGCCTTGGCATGGTCGGGCGCGACGGCGAGGCAGGCGTGTAGCAGATCGGCGGCCCGTGACCATTCTTGCTGCACCATGGCCAGCTCGGCCAAGTGAAACGTCGCGCGTCGCACGTGTGTCGGATCATCCCGGTGGGTCTCGTGGAGCCGTGTGAGCAAGTGGTCGGCGGCGTGCAGTTGTCCGGTGCGCTTAAGCACCACGCCCAGACGCCACGCCTCGTCGGGGTCGGCGGGGACGTCGAAGGTTGCTGCGCTAGCTTCGGCCGCCTGTCCCAGGGAATCGGCAAAGGCCGCGATCTCGTCCGCGGCGGGCGGGTCGGCGCGCAGGATGGACACTACCGCCGGTGCGCGAGCGGCAGTCACATCGGCCAAGTCTCGCAGGTGACCATCCACGTACGTCTCGATGTCGTAGTGCTCGAATGCATGCTCTCGGGCTTGGCGGGCGCGCACTTGCCACTCCGGCAGATTCGACAGCGTGTCACGGATGGCACCGGCCAGCGCATCCGGGTCACCCGGCGGGAGCAGCGGGCCAAAGCGACCGTCAGCCAGGATGTCGCGCTGGCCGCCGGTGTTGGTGGAGATCACGGGCAGGCCGGCAGCCATAGCTTCCATCAGCACCCTCGGCAGGCCCTCCGGCAGGCGAGAGGCATGTACGAACAGATGGGCGCCGGCGTAGAAGTCGGCGACGCGCTCGGGCCCCAGCGGGCCGGTGAATTCCGTTTGAAAGCGGTGCGAGGCGTGCCGGGCGGCCAGTTGCCTCAGAGCCGAGACGTACGCCGCGTTCCCGCCCCCGACGATGCGTACCACCAGCGGCCAGGGGCAGTTTTCGTGGGAGGCGACGCGGGCAGCCGCCGCGATGAGGTCCGCCTGCCCACGCGAGGCGGTGAGCTGCCCGACGCTGACGATCACGAACGGGGGCGGCGCGGCCGGCGGCGGCATGCCGCGGAAGGGCGACAGGTCGATCCCGGCAATGCGGACACGGCAATGGGGGTGCCGAAAGCCGGCAGCCTCGTAGCAATCCAACAACGCCCGCGATGCGAGGCCTATCCGGGCGTGATTCACTTGCGGGCGTGACAGTCCCAGGCAGCAAAGTCGGCTGACCGCGGGCGGCATTTCGACGCCGAGCCGGCGCGCTACGGTCGTGAGCGCGCACAATGGGTCGCGCGCGTATCCGTCCCGCAGCCACAAGTCCTCGAGTGTCAGGTGCACCGGGACGCCCGTGCAAAGCAACGCGGCGATGAGCGACTGCGAGGCGAACTCCATGCCCCAGACGTCGATCACGTCGGGCTGCGTGCGGCGTAGCGCCGCGGCGAGCGACCGGCGATCCGCCAGCTCGCAGCCGAGCAGGCCCGGCAAGTCTTCGGGCGGATAGGGCGGGCCCCAAGCCAGATGCAGTGCCCGGCTAACGGCCCGCGCCGGCGGCCCGGCCGCGACCACGCCATGGCAACTCGTCAACACGTGCACGTGATGGCCGCGGCGACGCAGACCATCCACCACGGACCGACAGCGCAGCTCATACCCGCCGATGTGGTGCGGCGGGTAGAAGTTCGACAGCACAAGGATTCGGATCGGTGGACCTCCGTTCGGCAAGGCGCAGCGTTGTCCACATTATCGGCGGTTTGCGCGGAAGAACTTGTCCGAACGCGAGTCGGGCGCGGCCGGATCACGAACGGGCAGGCTGAAGCCGGCATCGCGCCGGCTCCGATAACGATAGCGGCGGAGCGTGCGGCGACCGCGCGCCCGGCAAACGCTGGGTGAAGGAGTCAACATGCAGACGGCGGCAGAGCCGATCCGCGTGAATTACGGGTGCGGGGATACTCGGCTGGACGGGTACGTCGGGGTCGATGTCCGCCCGTGCCGGGGGGCTGACCACGTGTTGCCGGCATGGGACACCTCGCCGTTCGAGCCCGACAGCGTGAGCGAGATTCTCTCCCGGCACATGCTGGAACACCTCGATCCGGACGACGCGCGCCGCGCGCTGCGCGCCTGGCTGGGAATCCTGAAACCGGGCGGCCTGTTGCGGCTGGTTGTGCCGGATTTGATCTTCCACTCCAGACAGTTGCTGGGAGAGGCATCGAGCTGGAGCACGGACCCGACGGAGAACTTCGAACACGCCATCAAGAGCATCTACGGCTGGCGGCACGCGGAACACGGCGGAGACGGCGAGGATGCTCATCGGTGGGGATACACGTGGCGAAGCCTCTCCACCCTGCTGTGCAAAGTCGGCTACACCGGCTTGCAGCGCGTATCCCGCGGCCCGGACACGGAACCCTGGCATCTGCACGTCATCGCGCGTAGGCCCGCAGAAGTGTGAGTGTGCCCGATCGGCCCGCGCGCCTGGGCGGGTACTGCTATTGATGATGCCGGCCGGCCGGACCGTAAAGGCGCCGGACCGGGATGCCGAGCCGCTCGAAGCGCTCCCCTTGCTGCCAGAGCTCCTGCTCCGCGCGGTCGGATGACAGGATCACGGCGTCAATGCCGAGCTTGCCGACGTCATCTGGAGGGTGAATCCTGAATGGCCCGAGGTGGGTTCCGTGCAGGCTTGGGTTGTCATCGAGTATGCCCGCGACGTGGACGGGGGCGTGTATGAGGCGGTCCTTGAGCCGGCGGGTATGCTGGCCGGCGCCATACAGGGCGACACGCCGCACGCCCTCAGCGGCAAGCGCCTCCATGACACGCAGCATGCTCTCGGCTGCACCGTCGCGCCGTTTTCCACGACAGGCCACGGCCGCCGGCAGGATTCCGCTGTCGAGAACGGCCCGCGTAAACTCGCGGCGGGACACGCACTCTTCGTTGAGATAGAGGAAGTTGTCCCAGTCGAAGTCGGGGTTGTCGAAGGACAGATTGAGCCGCCGCCAGTCCATGTCTTCGCTGACGTAGCCCTTCTGCGCCGCCCAGCGCCAGAGCTCGGCACCCGGCAACGGCACCGTCAGGTAGCAGCCTTCGACGGTCATTTTGTCCTGGTTACGGCGGATGAAGTCGAAGGTCTTTTGCATATCCGCGCGGGTTTCGCCGGGGAACCCGAACATGAAGCTGGCTCCGCAAGCGAGACCGTGTTTGTGAGCCAGGTCGATGGCGCGCTGGTGGGTGGCGACGGAGCACTTGCCGCCGCGTTCCATGCGCCGCAATACCGCGTCGCTGCCGGATTCGGCCCCGAAGCGGATGGCGCGGATGTTCATGGTCTCGAGCAGCTCGCACAACTCGTCGTCGACCAAGTTGGAGCGGACGAACCCGTGCAGGGTCAGACGGCGGTTCAAGCCGGCCTGGTCGATCCGCCGGGCCATCTCGCGCAGGCGTCGCCGATCGGCTACGTAAAGGTCGTCGAGGATGTAGATGGAGCGCACGTGTGGCGACGTTTGCACGATGTGCTCAAGCTCGCGCACGACATAGGCCGCGCTGAAGCGGCGGAAGCTGCGCCAGTGCTGCTGCGTCGAGCAGTAGGCGCAGCGAAACGGGCAGCCGCGCGACGTGAAGATGACGGCTTCGTCGGGGCAGGTCGGGTTCCGGCTGCGCACTGGGAACGGCAGCGTGTCGAGGTCCCGGCGTAAGGCACGCCGGCCCGTGACCGCGACGGCGCCGGAACGCCCGTGATAGCAGATGCCCGCGATGTCCCGCAGTTGTTCCGCGCGCCAGCCGACGCCGGGCGCAAAGTGGCGCATCAGATCGAGGAATGTGTCGTCGCCCTCGCCGATCACACCGACGTCGATCGCTTCCGGCAGCCGGTGCGGCAGGGCGCTGATGTGGTGTCCGCCGATCACCATCCTCGTTTCGGGGAGATTCTCGCGGAAGAGCGTGGCGAATTCGGGCACCTGCCGGAAGCAACTGGTGACTGAGCTGATGGCGATGAGGTCGGGCTCGTATTCGACGAGGTCGTACGGTTCGGCCGTGATGCGGTAGTCGAAGGACTGGCCCCACTGCTGCTGAAGAACGGAGATCAGGTAGCCGAACGTGAGCGGAATCCCATAGCTGCGGGGGTCGTTGCCGGGTGCCTGGATGAAGCCGATTCGTAGCATCTTTCGCTCCGCGGGAGACACCGCGACCTGCAACTTGTTATCTTGATCGGCAGGAAATGATCTCAGGGGTTAGCGATGCTTTGCCGAGCCCGGCACAGATGGTGCCGGACGCCTTATAGATCGGCTCCGTAGTTGCCGATAATACTCGCGCCCAGGATTGGACTGGGGCTGGCGATCGATGGGCCAGGCAGAGATTGAGGGTCGCATGCACACGGACCTGCGGGTCTATGATATCGAACGGATGTGGATGTTCCGCGAGGCGCTGAATCTGGCGGAGGCGCTCGCGCCCGTCACGAGCGTCTTCGACTGTGCCTGTAACACCGGG
>JAUWXH010000216.1 GCA_030616465.1 Planctomycetota bacterium
CACATCTCGATCACCTTCAATCTTCAGAACGTCAGCGCCTCGATGGCGACAGCCTGCGCGTCGGCCGGCAACGCCATGGGTGAAGCGCTCAGTATGATTCGCCGTGGTCGCGCCGACCTGATCATGACCGGGGGATGCGAGGCGGCCCTGACGCCCCTGGGGTTGTCGGCTTTTGCGGCCATGAAGCGAGCCCTCAGCGTACGGAACGACGATCCCGCGGCCGCCTCGCGGCCGTTCGACAAGGACCGCGACGGCTTCGTGCTCAGCGAAGGGGCCGGCCTGCTGGTCTTCGAGGAACTCGAACACGCCAAGGCCCGCGGCGCGCCAATCTACGGCGAGGTGATCGGCTTCGGCGCGACCAGCGACGCCTGCGACATGGTCCAACCCGACCCCGAGGGAACGGGGGCGGCCCGCGCGATGGCCGCCGCCCTGGCCGATGCGCGAATCAACCCCGGCCAAGTTGACTACATCAACGCGCACGGCACCAGCACCCCCCTGGGCGACGTAGCCGAAACCAAGGCGGTCAAGGCCGTCTTCGGACCGGTCGCCCGCAAGCTGGCCGTCAGCAGTACCAAGAGCGCGATCGGGCATTTGCTGGGGGCCAGCGGCGGCGTCGAGGCCATCGCCACCCTCAAGGCCATGGAGCACAACACCCTGCCCCCAACGCTCAACCTCGACCACCCCGATCCCGAGTGCGACCTGGATTACGTGCCGTGCACCGCGCGGGATGCGAAAGTGCGCACGACCATGAGCAACTCCTTCGGCTTCGGCGGCCACAACGCCAGCATCATCTTTCGGAAGTTGTAGCCCGAGGTTCGCGGGTCAGCCTAGCGGACGACCGTTTGCGCCCGTTGCCTTCGGAAGCAGCCGGACGGGATCGCGCCGCGCTCAGCAGCACGATGCCGAGCAGGACCAACATTAGCAGGTGCGCGCCGTAGGCCCGCGCCGTCGGCGAGAGCCAGGCCAGCATGCCGGCCAGCCACAGTGCCAGCCCGACTTGTCCAAGCCGCTGTCGCCGCCCGCCGACCGGATCGATCGCGATCCGGGCCAACAGGACCAGCCCCGGCAGAGCCCAGATCAGGTAGTACTGCCGCAGCAGTGGGGCGAAGACGAGCATTGCCATGGCGTAGGTCGCCGCCTCAGCCCGCCAGCCGAATCCGTCGTCCCCCGACAATCGCCGCCGCGTCGCCCACAGCAATCCCCCCACCAGCACCGCCGTCACGCACCACGCGATGGCCCTGGCGGCTCGTGCCCCCAGCGCGACTGGTTGGAACAGGACCGGGTAGCGGTGCTCCGGCCAGAGCAACCGGGCGAGCACTGCCGGGATCGACTGATTGCGGTAGTCGATGAAATGCTCGCGCAGGCTCGGGTCGGTCATCCCGCGCGCCGCGGAACCGTGGACATTGTGGAGCCACCACTGACGGTGGTAGTCGGCTGTCTTCCGCGGCCCGAACACTGCCAGGCTCGGCAGCAGTGCGACCACCAGCACCGTCGCGCCCCATGCACCCAATGCGATCCACTTCCGCTTCAGCGCCAGCCACACGGCGAAGGCGGCCGGCAGCAGCTTCACTACAGTCGCAAGCCCCAGCAACACGCCCGCGCGCCACGGCTTGTCCCGCTCGAGCGCTGCTAGCCCGCCCAACACCCGCGCCAGAATGTAGAAGCTGAGCTGGTTAAAGCGCGCGACTTCAAGAACGGCCGGCAGGGCCACTGCGCATGCCAGTGCTAAGGCGGCGCCGGGCGGCCCGCGTGACGGTGCGGCCGTTCGCCAACCGCTCAGCACCTTGAGGGCGTACGCCAATGCCACCAGATGTCCGAGCGTCCACAGTGCGGCCACCGGCATGACTCCGCCCACCGTCAGCGGTGACAGCAGCAACGCCACCACCGGCAGGTAAAACGGCAGTTGACGCCGCTTGCTTCGATCCTCGTTGTCCAGGTCGGGGATCAGTTCGCCGTGCTTCCACACGTAGGCGGCGTCGAGGGAGAAGTGGTGAAAGACGTACTTGCACGCGACTGCCCGCCGAAACGACACGATCGCGACAACCGCCAGCAGCAGAATCAGCCCGAAGTAGAGCCACCGCGCGTGGGGCGAGCGTTCACGCATGGGAATGGGCCGGTCCGGTGGGTGGGTTATCTGCGGCGCCGTCGCCAATGGACGCCGTGGCGAAGACATCCTGCGAGATGACGGCCGGATTCCGCGCCAACCATAACAAGACTACGACCAGCGGGGTTGCCAGCGCGACCACCGAGAAGAGAGTAATCCCGTATCCCTCCACCAGGTTGGTGCCGATGAACTCCTTCGAGATGAGCGCGATCTGGCTGCCCACGACCATGAACATCGCGATGAGCGCCAGGATCGACCACCGCCGCCGCCAGCCGACGTGGTGCACCCCCGCGGCCAGCAACGCCATCGCCGGCAGAGCCCAGATCATGTGGTAACGGCGCATCACCGGCATGAACCACAGCATCGCCAGTACAAACAGAGCCCACTCCATGCGCAACTGCCACAGGTTCAGCACGCGGGCCGGCCGACGAGCCAGCACGAGCAGCCCCACCAGGCTCAGACCCAGCACCACCGTCGCGATGTTGGCGATGGCCTCCGGCGTCAGGTGGGCCACGTTGACCCGCTTGGGGTAGGGCGAGGCCGGCACCCGGGGCTCGTTGTCAAAGCGCGTCGCGTAGCTCGTCGGGTGCAGCCAGCGGCTCAGCACGGCACCCAAGCCTTGGTTACGCCAGTCCATCTCCACTTGCGCCAGCACCAGCCCCCGGTGCGAAGCCCGGTGTACCGCCTTGCGCGCCCAGATGCGGTACTCATCCATCGCCGGGCCCGGCCCAAACACGATCAGATCCGAAACCGGCCCCGCCAACACGAACGTCAACGCCGCCACACCAACCAGCCGGAATTGCCGCTTCAGGACAAACCACAGCCCCAGCAGCCCCGGCGTCAGCTTGAGCAGCACCGCCAGCCCGAGCCACAACCCGGCGGCCTTGTGACGGCCCTGTTGCCAGTGGACGAAGGTGACGACCAATAGCAGCAGCGTGAAGTTGTCGATCTGGTTCAGCTTGTACTCCCAGTGCCAGAACACGATCAGGAACAAGAAGGGCAACAGCATCGTGACCGGCCAGTCTCGCGGCGGGAGGCCCATCAACTGCCGCCCGATTAACCGCACCGTGGTGAACATCGCCGCCACGTTCAGCGCCACCCAGATGAACCCGGCCGTCTTATAGGGCAGCCAGGCGATCAGGGTCATCATGCGCGAGGTGAACGGCAGGTACCACTCGATCGACCCGCGCGGGACTACCTGTCCGCCGGGCAGCAGATCGACACCGCGGTCCAGACCGCCGTGCTCCCACAGCCAGGCCCCGGCCTTGTAGAAATACTCAAAGTCCGGCCATTGCTCGTTAATGAAGATCGCGCCGATCAGCGCCAGGTAAGCGCCGATCAGCACAAACGCGGCCAGGCAGCCCCGACGAATCGCCGGCGGGGCCTCCGGCGGACGAACCGGGGGCCGTGCGTAGTCGAGCGTTTCAGCCGCGTGGGAGTCGTTCATTGCGCGGGCGATTCTACGCACGCCCCCAACCGCGAACAACCGCGCGCCCGCTGCACCGCCGCTACGCCGGCTGAATCGCCCGCACCGCCGCGCCGATCTCCTCCTCGGAAACGTCCCCGACGCGCTCGGGCGTGCCCAGCTCGCGCAGCAGCACGAAGTGAACGCGGCCGGCGCGCACCTTCTTGTCCATTCGGCAGACCTCGACGATTTCGCGCGTGTCCACCGCTCTGGGCAGCCGCCGGGGCAAGCCCAGCCGCCCGATCAGCCGGGCGATGCGGTCGGCTACGGAGCGATCGAGTAACCCGCGGGCGCAGGCCAGCTCGTTCGCCGCGATCATCCCGAGGGCGACACACTCCCCGTGACGCAAGTCGTACTCGAGCACGTGCTCGACGGCGTGACCGATCGTATGGCCGAAGTTGAGAACGGCCCGCAGGTTCTGCTCGCGCTCGTCACGGATCACGACCGCCGCCTTGATCTCGCAGTTGCGGGCGATCAGTTCGGTCAGGACGTCCTGCTCGCGGGCAGCGATCGCCTCGGCATTCGATTCCTGCCACGCCAGGAACGCCGCGTCGCGGATCGCGGCGTGCTTGACGCTTTCGCCCAGCCCGGCCGTGTAGTCACGCTGCGGGAGCGTCGCCAGCAGATCGGTATCGATCACCACCGCGCTGGGCTGGTGGAAGGCGCCGATCAGGTTCTTACCCGCCGGGTGGTTCAGCCCGGTCTTCCCGCCCACCGACGCGTCGATGGCGGCTTCCAGCGTGGTGGGGACCTGGACGAAGCGGATACCCCGCAGCCAAGTCGCCGCGACGAACCCCCCGAGATCCCCGACCATGCCGCCCCCGAGCGTAATGATCAGGTCTCCCCGTTCGATCCGGGCTTCGGCCAGCCCGTCGTACAGTCGCCCGGCAGCCTCGCGTGATTTACTCGATTCGCCGGGCGGAACGGTGAGGACGGTCGGCGGCGGGTCGAGCCCGGCAACCACTTTTTCCAGGTGGAGCTTGGCGACGTGCCCGTCGGCGATGACCGCGACCTGATGGGCCCCAGGAAGCCCGGCCACCACGCTCGCCAACCGCTCGCGCACCCCCGCTCCGACGTAAATCGTGTATTCCCGTCCCTGGAGATCGACGCTCACGGTCCGCATCGGTCTGCTCCCAACGCCGGTTCGGCGCCCGGCGAGCGTGTATTTTACCGGGTCCTGAGCGGCCACGAAGGCCCGAGCCGCATCTTAATGAATTGGGCAGCAACCAGCGCACAAAGGCATATTAGCGTAACCAACGCGTTTATAAAGGGTTATGAACAGTCCCCCAATGCCGC
>JAUWXH010000174.1 GCA_030616465.1 Planctomycetota bacterium
CCGACATTGCGTATCCCTCTTCTGTCGCGCCAAGCCCCACTAATCATAGATCGGCCGCTCCCGCGGCTCAACGAAATTCCGGCGGGGCGACCTTGGTTTATAACCTCGGCCCGTTTCCATACCCCCCTCTTCCGCTTGCCAGCGGCGGAGCGGGACGGTACACAGCCGGCGATGGAAGCGCCGCGGGCCAAGCTCTGGATCGGTCCGTCCGGGTGGAGCTATCCGGACTGGGACGGCGTGGTCTACCCGGCGAAGAAGCCGCGCGGGTTCAAGCCGCTGGCGTACATCGGGCAGCACTTCAACGCAGTCGAGGTCAACACCAGCTTTTACCGCATCCCCTCGGCCCGCATGACGCAGGCGTGGCCGCCGCTGGTGCCCACCGAGTTCCGCTTCGCGTTCAAGCTGACGCGAACGTTCACGCACGAGCGCGAGGAGTTCCCGCCGGCGGACGACGTGGCCGCGTTCAAAAACGGGCTTCAACCCGTTCGCGAGGCGGGCCGGCTCGGGCCGCTGCTGCTCCAATTCCCCTGGTCGTTCCGCTACACCGCCGAAGCGGTGAATTGGCTGAAACGGCTGGCAGACGCGTTTCCCGAGTTCGAGCGCTTCGTCGAGGTGCGCCACGCGTCCTGGGCGCAGCCGGAGGCGGTCGAGAGGCTGCGGCAGCTCGGGGGGTACTGCAACATCGACCAGCCGCGGCTGCGCAACTGCCTGGGCCCCACTCAGCACGTGTTCGGGTCGAACGCCTACGTGCGGCTGCACGGTCGCAATGCGTCCAAGTGGTTCGCCGACGACGTGCCGACCTACGAGCGCTACAACTATCTTTACAGCGACGCCGAGTTGCGCGAGTGGGTGACGCGTCTGAACGCGATCAGCGCGCAGGCGGAGGATGTATACGTGTTTGCCAACAACCACTATCGCGGCCAGGGGGTCGCCAACGCGCTGGAGCTCCAGGCCTTGCTGGAAAACCGCCAGGTGGAGGTGCCGCCCGAACTGTTAGCCGCGTATCCCCGGCTAAAGGCGATCGCCCGGCCGCCGTGCGAACCGGGATTGTTCGAGCCGGTGTAGGGTAGGCACCAGAAGTGGCAGGTCTCGAAGCCTCGACCTGCCCTACCCTGCTGATGGGGGCGTTTGACGGGCTCCGCACCGGGCGGTTCAGCCCAAATCAAGCATCTCGCGCTGGATTCGGTCCCACAAGTGCGGCGAGCGTGTGGCCAGCGACTGCCACTCGGCCCGCGTATACACCCACACGTCGGCCGGGACGGGCACGGTTCGGCATACCCGTATTGTATCGTCAAAAGCGGGCCAAAACAGCCGGCGGCGGGCGGTCCGCTTTGCTGCCAACACGGTAAGAATCGCGTAGAATCCGGGGTGGTAATGGCGTGGTGCGACCGTCGGCGCGCTGGTCAGCTACGCTACGTGCGCGGGCAAGGCCGGAGTCGAAAGCGCGGGCGGATCCTTCGCCAAGCAGTTGAGGGTGTGAAGCAAGCATGAGCAACGGACAAACGGTGAGCATCATCCCGACGCCCATCGCGCAGGAAATGCAGGAATCGTACCTGACCTACGCCATGAGCGTCATCATGGCCCGGGCCCTGCCCGATGTGCGCGACGGGTTGAAACCTTCACAGCGGCGCATCCTGGTCGCGATGCACGACCTGAAGCTGCACCCGCGGGGCAAACACCGCAAGTGCGCCAAGATCTGCGGCGACACGAGCGGCAATTACCACCCCCACGGTGAAGGCGTCATCTATCCCACGCTGGTCCGGCTGGGCCAGGAGTGGAACATGCGCCACCAACTGGTGGACCCGCAGGGGAACTTCGGCAGCATCGACGGCGACCCGCCCGCCGCCATGCGGTATACCGAGGCCCGCCTGGCCAGTCCCGCCGAGGATATGCTCGCCGATCTCGACAAGGAAACGGTGGATTTCGAGGAGAACTACGACGGCACGCGCACCGAGCCGGTCGTGTTGCCGAGCAAGTTCCCCAACCTACTGGTCAACGGGTCGGAAGGCATTGCGGTGGGGATGGCCACGCGCGTGCTGCCCCACAACCTGGCGGAGATCTGCAGCGCGGTCATCGCCTACATTGACGACCACGATATCTCAATCGAGGCGTTGACGAAGATCGTCCCCGGCCCCGATTTCCCCACCGGCGGCGTGATCTGCGGCAGGGACGGCGTCCGCGAGGCCTACACCACCGGACGCGGCTCGATCACCGTCCGCGGCGTCATTCATACCGAAGAGACCAAGTCACGCCGAACGATGCTGGTGGTGGACGAAATCCCCTACAGCGTCCTGCTGCCGACGATCAAGGACCGCATCGTCGATGCGATCCAGCGCGGCACGATCAAGGGCATCGACGACCTGCGTGACGAATCCGGCCGGCAGCAGATGGTGCGGCTGGTGATCACGCTCAAGAAGGACGCCAACCCGGACGTCATCATCAACCAGTTGTGGCGATACACGCCGCTGCAAATGAACATCCACGCGCTGAACGTCGTGCTGGTTAACCGCGTGCCGAAGACGCTCGGTCTCAAGCCGCTCATCGAGCAGTTCGTGAGTCACCGCGTTGACGTGGTGCGGCGGCGGACCGGATACCTGCTGCGCAAGGCCCGCCAGCGGGCCCACGTGTTGGAAGGGTTGATCCTGGCGGTGGCCGACATCGATGAGATCATCCAACTCATCAAGGAATCGCCCGACGTGGACGCCGCCCGCCAACGCCTGATGGACAAGCCCTTGCGCCTGAGCGAACGGGCCACGGTCTGCCGACTCCTGCCCGAGGCATTCGTGCAGCGGGCCAGCGGGGCCGATCAGCATCTGACCCGCACGCAGGCGGACGCCATCCTGGCCATGCAGCTCCGCCGCCTGACCGGGCTGGAGATCGAGCACCTGGCCAAGGAGTACTCCAAGCTGGTCGAGGAGATCGCCGATTACGAGCTGATCCTCAGCGACGAGCGGCGCGTGCTCGACATCATCGCCGAGGACATGCGCGAATTGAAGGAGAAGCACGGCGAGCCGCGGCGGACAAAGATGGGCGGGCCGGTGGGCTCATTCGACCTGGACGAGCTGATCGAGGAAGAAGACGTGGTTGTCACCGTCTCGCACCAGGGCTACGTCAAGCGCGTCCCGGTCGATGTATTCCGCAGCCAGGGCCGCGGGGGGCGCGGCGTACGCGGGACCGAGAACAAGGACGCGGACTTCATCGAGCACATGCGTGTGTGCTCGACGCACGATTTCATGCTGTTTTTCAGCAACCGCGGGCGCGTCTACTGGCTGCGCGTCTACGACATCCCCAGCATGCAGCGCACCAGCCGCGGGCGCTCGCTGGCCAACGTGCTGCGCATGCAGCCGCACGAACGCCACATGGCCGTGCTGCGGGTCAAGCAGTTCGAGGAGAACTTCGCCTTCTTTGCAACCGAAAAGGGCGTGGTCAAAAAGACGCCCCTGTCGGCCTTCTCGCGCCCGCGGCCCAGCGGCATCCAGGCCATCACGCTCGACCCGGACGACTCGCTGATCAGGGTCGCACTGACCGACGGCGACCAGGAAATCGTGCTGGGCACGCGCGAGGGCATGGCCTGTCGCTTCAATGAATCCGACGTCCGCGCCATGGGCCGCACCGCCCGCGGCGTGCGCGGCATCGACCTGCGCAACGACGACCGCGTGGTCGATATGGCCGCCATCGTCCCCGGCCAGAGCCTGCTGACCGTCTGCGACCGCGGGTTCGGCAAACGCACCGACATCGACGAATACCGCCTCACCCGCCGCGGCAGCAAAGGCGTGATCAACGTGCGGGTCACCGAGCGCAACGGTGGCGTGGTCGCGCTACGGGCCGTCACCGACGACGACGAGCTGATGCTGATCACCGGCAAGGGGGTGCTGCTGCGCATGTCGCTCGACCAGCTCCGCGACATCGGCCGGGCCACCCAGGGCGTCCGGCTGATCCGCGTGGACAAAGACGACCGGGTCGTCGCCGTCGCCAAGGTCGTCAGCGAACGCGAGGAGGCCGAGCTGAACGGCTCCGCCGCCGAGAGTGAATCCGCGCCGACCGACGAGCAGCCCGAACCAGCGCCCGATGAGGCGCCCGAGGATTCGGAATCACCGCAGGGCCCGCCGGGCGCCGCGCCAACCGACGCCCCAGGTGAACCGGGTAGCTAAGAAACCATCTCAAAGCGGGTGCCACGCGCAGCTTGCCTGCCCGTGCACTGGCGGACAAGCCGCCAGTGACACCCCAAACGGGGTTTTGAGATAGTCTTTAGGCGGGACGTTCGGCGTGACCTGCCCAGTGCGGTCCTCTCAAGCCCTTCACGAATTCAACCGCCGCGGACAAGCCGAATACGAGGCGTAGCAGGGTATCCGAGCTGCGGGATTGGTAGACGCGACCGCTCTCCCAACGTGACAAGGAATTCCCGCCCAGGCCCAGCAAGTCCTGCAACTCTTGCTGAGTCAAGCCGAGGCGTTCCCGGCCCGCGCGGATCTCTGTGGGGGTTAACAAGCCGAGCTGGCGATACGTCTCCTCCGTGATCCGGCAAATGGCCGCGTCATCCTCAATGATCGTGTCATGCGGGTGCTCGGGATGGCAATCAGGGTTGGTGCAGGCGATCACTTCGAGGTCGGGAATGCGGATCTTCACCGGCGGCCGGCCGTCGTGACTGACTGCGTACTCAAACGGCTGGCGCACGCGACGCAGCATCCTCTGCCCGCACACGTGGCAGCGCCAGTTTTCCCACCGCTTCTCTTTCATCGACTGTGCCTAATTGCGGCGCTTCACACTCTTGACAATCAGAATCGGGCCGGACGGATCATCTAACTTGAGTTCCGTCTTCACATACAGGCGTGTTCCTTCCAACTCGAATCGGAACTTGTAGATCGTCTCGGGATCGGAGTCCTCATATGTGTATTCGATCCGGTTGGGCTGCCCGCCTCGGCGGAGGAATCCCGCCAGCGCCGCTTTAAGGCGGTCCTTCGCTTCCTCGCGTGGAACGTCCGCAGGCAGCACAGCGGCCAAGCCCAAATCGTCGGCCTCCGGGCTGCCGCTAAAGGCCCGCTCCTTAAACGCCACAACGTTCGACGCGGTGTCGGTAAGAACCCGAAGCAGCAGCGCCAGCCGTCGTTCGTTGCTCTCTTTCGGCACGGTGCCGCAGATTCTACGGGCGCTTCAGCGTCCTCATAATCCAAGGGAAGCATAGCACAGCGTTTGACATATGTCAAGCCGCTTTCCGTGGCTGTCCTTTTGGTCTGATAATAAAGTGCGTCTTGGCGGTTTCGTCAGCCAGCCTCCCGTTGCCCACCTGCGGAACCGCGCCCCACGGACGCGAGCAAACCAGCGGCGAGGCCGAGGAAGAGGACGCCGGAGCCGCCGGCCGAGACGAAGGGCAGCGAGATGCCCTTGGTGGGAACGCTGTTGGTGACCACGCCGATATTGAACGCCGCTTGCAGGCAAATGGTCAGCGTGATGCCGGCGGCCAGCAGCTTGCCGAACGAGTCCGGGGCGTTGGCCGAAATCCGCCACCCACGCCAGAGCAAGAGCAGGAACAGGGCGACGACCGCCAAGCCACCAACGACGCCGAGCTCCTCGCACAGGATCGCGAGGATGAAGTCGTTGTTGT
>JAUWXH010000257.1 GCA_030616465.1 Planctomycetota bacterium
CTTCCGCCTGAGGGGGTATTCTCCTTCGCAGCCGCCCGGTATGTCGAGCAGCAATCCGATGGCACGGGCGTCGTTTCCGTCCGCAGTGGGACACTTCGGGTGCGGGTCGGCAGCCTGGTCTTCGACGTGAACCCCATGCAAAGTGAGGTGCAAACCCGGCTGCCCCGGGGCACGACGGTTCGGATCGTCGGTCGGCAGGACGATTGGCTCAAGATCGTGCCGCCCGAGGGGGTGTACATGTACGTGTCCGGTCGCTACGTGGCGCGGGTCAGCGACGAGGTCGCGGCTCGGTTAGGCGCTGCCCGGTCGCCCGCGTCACAGCCGGGCGGGATAACGCCTGCGGCGTCCGCGGCAGGCGATAAGCAACGACAGGCGATCACCAAGCCGGACTTGAGCGGCAAGTGGGGTCAGCGCCTTCTGCTCGCGGAAGCGGCGATCGAGGCCGAGGCCCGCAAGCCGGTGCTCGAGCAATCGTGGACGGAGGCGATCGCGAGCCTGCGACCCGTTGCCGCCCAGCGAAAGGAGCCGACCGTGGCCCGGCTTGCCGGCGCGTGGATCACCCGGCTGGAGGAGCGCATCGGCGATCAGGCCGCGCTGCGTGCCGCCCGCGAGCTCGCCCGGCGCGAGGCCCGCGACAAAGCCCAGACCGCACGCGAGCTGGAGCGAATTCGGCGGGCGCGGCAAGGACCGACCAGCCGGCAGGCGTTCGATGCGCGCGGCGAGCTGCTGCCCAGCTACGTACCGCGCCGCGAGGGGACGCCCCGACGCTATAGGCTGGTAGACCCATTGACCGGCCGTGTGCAGGCCTACCTCAAGTTCCCCCGCCCGGCGGGCATCGACCCGAAGGCTTACCTGGGGAGATACGTCGGCGTGCGTGGCAAGCGGGTGCGTCAGGCATCGCTGGGGGCGGACGTGATCCGCGTGTCCGAAATCGCCGTCCTGGACCGTCAACTTCCGGCCACCCGGCCCTCTCGCAAAAAGCCACGCGAGTGACTATAATCCCGCCGTAACTTGGCGTGGTTTCAGGAGACGAATCCCATGATGAAATGGTGGTTGGTGCATCAGCGACTAGTTCGCATGTGTGTCCCGGGCGGATCGCTGCTGTTGCTCGGGGGATGCGGGCTGACCGATCAGCAGCTCGTGTCCATCGCTCAAACGGTCATCACGACCGGGCTGTCCACTTTCGTCCAGCAGCTTGTTACCGCGCTGGTCTCGGCCGGAGCCGCCACCCCCTGATGTGACCAGTCGGCGGCGACATCGAATCCGAGCGAGCGCGAGGAGGCCGGGATGGTGCGCGTGAGAGACTGCCTGCTTCCGGTGCTGCTGGTGGTTGCACTGGCCGGCTGCAACGGCGGCGGGGGAAGCACGTACATTACGCAGTTTCCCAAGTGGGATTTTCAGAGCTATGACCGGGTCGCCGTGCTCCCGATGCAGGTGGACGATGGGCGGGCCAGGGAAGCTGCGGAGATGGCGACGTACATGCTGGTCGATCAGCTCGCGGCCAACGGGGCCTTCACCGTCATTTCCCGTGCGGACCTGATGGACGTGCTCACCGAACAGGACCTCTCGCGTCTGGCCGAGGTGGCGGACCCGCGGACCGCCCTGCCGGAGGGCAAGATCCTGGGTGCCCAGGCGCTGGTGATCGGGAAGATCCAGCAGTTCGACTTGGACCGCGAGCGCAAAGAGATCCGTATCCCCCGCTACGCCCGCGACCGCAAGGGCCGGATCATCCGCGACCGCCGCGGCCGGCCACGCGTGGTCCGCGAAGACGTCATCCCGATCTTCTACCACCGCGCGGCGGTGGGCGGCACGGTGCGCGTTATCGACGCCGCGACTGGAGAGCTCCTGCTCAGCCACAGCGTGCCACCGATCGAGGTCGAAGATAAGCAGGCGGGCAGCCCGCCCCGGGCCACGCCCGAAGAGCTCGCGCTCCGCGCCGCCGAGGAGATGGCGGTAGACGCCTACAAGCACATCGCGCCGATCAAGGCGAAGGTCAAGCTCAAGAGCAAGATGCTGGCGATTGCCCTGGATTACTACGAGGGACGTTACGAGACCACGAAAAAAGTTCCCACGACGATAGAGAAATTCCTGCTCGTGCTGCGGGATTTGCCGAGGTCGTGTGACCGCAACGCTTTTCGCGTAACCATCGCCGAGGAGGAGGGGCGCCAGTACCTCTTTGAGCAGGAGCTGGTCTGGTCCGGGAATCGGCGTAATGTCGCGTTCGACGTGCCGGTCTCGACGCTGACGGCGACCGGCGGCGAGAGATTCGTGGCCAAGCTCTTTGCCGCGGGCAACCCGGAACCGATCCTGGACCGCGATTTCAAGCTGGTCCCGCCCGAGGAAGGCGACTGACCCGCGCCGATCGATTTCACCCACCTGCGCCGCCCGGGGGTCCAAAGACGCTATAATAAGGTGCTTGCCAGACGCCGGTGTCCGTGGCGGGTGGGTGAGGGCCTCACGGTGAAAACGCAGTTCGCCCTGTTCCTGACGATGCTGTTATGTGCGGCGGCCGCCGAGGCTGTGGCGCAGGATCGGCGTCCGCTGCGCGAGGTTCGCTCGGAGAACCGCCGTTTCGTGCTGCGGGTCCAGCCCGGCCGGGCCGGACAGACAGATGCGCGCGGCTGTCGAGCGACGCTCTACGAGCGCTCCCGCGGCGGGCGACGCATGTCGAAGCTTTGGAGCGGCAAGCTCGTCAACGAGGTGGCCCCCGGACTGGCCAAGATCCGTAACGACGGCCAGTTCGTGGTCACGCTCGATGAATTTCGTCGCGGTGGCGGCGCCCACGCAGTCGTGATCTACGACGCGAAGGGGAAACGGCTTAAAGAATTCGCTTTGACCGAGCTGCTGCGCGGCGAAGACTGGAAGCACGTGCGGGTGCGCAAACGGGCGGCGCTGTGGCTGCCTGGGGCGAGCTTCGAGTTCGTTGACGTGCCCGAGCAGTTCGTCATCACACTGAAGTGGAAACGCCAAATCCGGATCGATCTCAAGAAACTCGTGGTCACGGATGAACCCGCCGGCGAGCGGGGCGAGCAGGTAGTCGAGATTCCGCCGGAGATTCTGGCGCTGCTCGCGGGCGCTGACGACGAGCAGCGGCTTGTCGAAGAGCTCGAACAGCTCCTAGCGCAGGCCAAGGGCGGCGAACTCTCTGTCGAGCAGCGGGAGCGGATCCGCGCAATCGTGGAAGGACTGGGCGGCTCGGCGGCCGCTGAACAAGGCGGACTTTCCCCAGAGACCGTTGAGCGACTGAAGGCGTTGGGCTTGTCGCCCGAGGCGGTGGCGGCGCCGGACGCTGAGTTGCCCGGTGAGACCGGCGAGGCGAAGCCGGGAGACGCTGAAGGCGCGCCGCCGGCTGCCGCGGGTGAACCGTTCGAGGCCGCCCCGGGTGAAGCGACGGATTCGTTCGCGGGCACGGCTGGCAACAGCGCCGAAACGGGTGTTCCGGTGCCCATGCCGAACCCCGCCGATCCGGTGGACTACGTGGCCTGGGTCAACGAGATGAGCGTGATCGACGGGCCGAGCGCCACGCCGATGCTCCAGGCCGCCATCGACAGTCTCGTGAAGTGGGAAGGCGACGGCAAGCTGTTCTGGGCGGCGATGAGGGGCGACCCGAACGCGCTGAACTCGCCCGAAATCGTCGCGTGGCTCGAAGCCAATCAGGGAGCGTTGCAGCAGTTTCGCGACGCGACTCAATACGAGCACCGCGGCTTTCCCGCGCATAGCGAGGGCGGCGATCTGATCGGCATCCTGCTGCCCCACCTGGGTCAGATGCGCGACCTGGCCAGAGCGACCGTTATGGAAGCCCAACGGGCGGAGCTGGAGGGCCGCCCCGAGGACGCCATGGGCCGCTATCTGGACACGTTTGTAAGCGGGGCGCAGGTATCGTTCGGGCCGACGATCATCGAGAGTCTGGTTGGCAGTGCGATCCAAGCGTACTCGGCGGGCGCGCTGCTGGATTCGTTTGCCGGACCGGCGGCAGATCAGATCGACTACGTGCAGCTCGCCGAGCGGATCGAAGACTCATACCCGCCGTTGCGCCCGGCCGCGGAGAGCTTCCAGGGCGAGCGCGCCTTCATGATGGATGTACTGCAGCGGATGTACACGTTCGACCCCGAGACGAAAACGTACTTCGTGGGCCAGAAGGGCATCGAGTATTACAACAGCTTCGAGTTTAGCGACGGAGACCGGCCAGATGCGAGCTTCGTCGATGAGCTAAACGCCATCGGCTTCACGGGCGCCCTCGAACAGGCGAACCGGCATTACGACGCAATGACCGAGGCGTTTCAGTCGCCCTACCAGGAGGGCGCGCAGACCATGCGCGCGCTGGATGAGTCTGTTGCCAGCGGCGAGGCGAACCGTAACCCGCTGATGCGGACGATGATGCCCGCACTCGGCCGGTATTACGCGCTGCACACGCGGGCCGAGACCAACCGGCGGGCCACTGTCTTGGCGGCCAACATCAT
>JAUWXH010000416.1 GCA_030616465.1 Planctomycetota bacterium
CGTAGGGCGCCAGGTCCTGGCGGATGGCGTATTCGACCGTGCCTTCGATGATGATCTGAAAGCTGTCTTTCGACGGGAAGTGGATCGCATCGTCCCCACGCAGGTCGAGCGTGTGGCTGCGGATGTCGATGATGTCGATCCGGCGCACGTAGGGATTATTGAATTCCAAGCCGGGCGGCAGCACGTCCGGCTGCACGCCGCGCTCGCCTTTTTCAACGACGTAGCGGTTGGAGTTGGCTGCGTCCTCGCCCGAGAAAAGCGTTTGCACGCCGACGCTGCCCTCCGGGATGCGGACCAGCTTGACCCGCTTGACGTCGTACGCGAAGGGGTTGATGTTGTGCCGCCCCTGCCGTAACACCTCAGCCAACGGGCCGCGCTCATGCGGCTCCGTGGCGACGATCTTGCCCGGCGGCAGTGGCCGACCGTACCTGCGAACCAGGATGCCGATTTCGTCCTGCTCAATGAAGGTCGCCCTGGTGACGATCCGCTTGTAGAAGAATGGATCGTAGAAGTAACGACCCTCGGCCTTCACTTCATACACAATGCCCTTGTACTTAACGGACCCGGCTGGTTCGCCCAATTTTTCCAGCAGCGCCGGATAGAGCACGACCTGACCATCGGCCTCCGGCGGCAGCGTCTGACCGGTCTTGTGGACCAGCACGAGCACCTCGCCGGCGCCAACTTCGACTCGCTGCACGTACCACCAGTAGGCGAGGCCGAGAATCGCCAACAGTGGAATGACGGCGAGCCAGGCATACTGGGGGATGTGCACCGGGATGCTCGGATGAACCACGGGGCCGCGGCGCGGGCCGCCGGGTGGTGGTGTTACAACAGGCATCAGTTCACTCCTTGTTACGATACCCGGCGTCGTTACCGTTCAATCCGTGCCCGCACTGCGCGCAGAAGCGCGCGTCCGGCGGGTTCAGGTGCCCACAGTCCTTGACGCGGCAGGTGCGTCGGGGCTTCCTCCGGCAACTCCCGCTGCACAGGATAACCGCGCCCAGCACCACCAGCACCCCTACGATGACGAAAATTGTCAAGGTGGCCGGTCCCATGCCAAGCTCTCGCGGGGCTGGTATTGCCGGCAGGATACCCTGCCCGGCTCGCCCTGTATTTTATAATCAGCACAAAATTGTGTAATCTCAGAGTTGCAGGTGTCGTTGATTCTGCCCACCGGATGTGAATGCCCCCCACGACCAGCCACCGGGCAAAACCGAACGGTGGCCCCGCAGCAGGGCCGGACAGTGCTGAAGCTATGCCGGAAACGTGTCCAGTGTAGGAAGCGATAGTGAACGAAGGCGGAATCGCGGATGCCACGGTCTCCATCCGTCTCGTGCTACACCAGCATCGGGAGACCGGCGCGAAGCGCAGCAGGAGATAATCCCCCGATGGAAGTAGGCATGCTTGTCGTTCCCGAAAACTCCGCCGTCCTTATCGCTGCAGCACTTACGCGATTCGCCGCCTAACGGCGGGTCGCCTGCACGCGGGCAGCCTGAGCTGTACAGCGAACTGACCTCGCGGTCGTCGCACCGTCAGCCCAGCGGTACGCGTGGTCCTGCGTTAACATGCTTACAAGCGCGAGTTCGACCATGTTGCCGGCCCGTCTCCGCCCGCGGTGTAAGGCGGGGCTGGCTCGGCGAGCACGTCGTCCGGCGCTGGATCAGGCGGGACGACATAGTCGGTTTGGACGGGTATTTGGGCGTATAATCGCCGTCCGCCTCGCAGAGCGTGTCCGTGAACCGGCGCCACTGGCGACCGGGGGTCGGTTTGCACCGGGCGCTAATGCAGCGTGGTTTAGTAGATCCAGGGAGGCGGCATGAGTCGATCACGGAGCCCATCGTGTCCTGGCCCCAACGTGACCCGAGGCGGTGCGCGCCCGAGGTGGCCGGGCCGGAACACCCGCCTTGGCAGCTCTGACGCGGCCACGAACACTTACCTTCGATTGAGATACCTCGCCGCGCTGCTGATTGCGTGGGGCATCGCGTGGACTCCGTCCGGCGCTCTAGCTCAGCCGGGCGACGACCCGCTTCAGCCGCAGTTGATCCTCCGCGAGGGCGTGCACGAGCCCTCCGGCACGAAGCTGCGCTCCGGGAAGTTCCGGGTGTGGGAGGATCGTCAGGCACAGGCCGGGCGTGTACTCGAGCTGGACGTCGTCGTGCTGCCCGCGATTGCCGAAAACCCCAAGCCCGACCCCATATTCGTCTTCACCGGCGGGCCGGGGTTGAACGTTGCGTGGCAGTCCGGTAGCTGGGCCAAGCACTGGATGCGCCAGGAGCGCGACATCGTGCTCGTCAGCCAGCGCGGCACGGGGGGCAACAACCGCCTGGCGATCGAACTGCCCGGCAGCGACGCCAATCTCCAGGGGTACTTGGATCCGATCTTCCAGGAGAGCGCGTTTCGCGACGGCCTCGCCAAGCTGCAGAAGCGCTTCGATCTGAGCAAGTACTCGACGTCGATCGCGATGGATGACATCAACGATGTGCGCGCGGCACTGAGTTACGACAAGATCAACCTCTACGGCGGGTCGTACGGTTCCCGGGCCGAGCTTGTCTATATTCGGCGCCACCCTGAGACGGTTCGTACCGCGATCCTGAACAGCGTCGCGCCGATCGCGTTCACCAACCCGCTCTACCACGCGCGCGGGGCGCAGGACGCGCTCGACCTGATACTGGACGAGTGTGCGGCGAATCCGGCCTGCCGGGAGGCGTTCGGCGACCTCCGCGCCAAGTTCCAGTCCGTTCTCGCACGGTTGGACGCGGGCGCGGTCGACGCGACCGTACGCCACCCTGTGAACGGGAAGCCGGTACCGCTAAAACTGTCCCGCGATGGATTCTGCGAAGCCCTGCGCGTGATCATGTACTACAACAGCCGCGAGGTGCCGTTGCTGATTCATCGGGCGTTCGAAGGCGACTTCGATTTCATTGCCCAGCGAGGAATGGAGCTCGACCGCTC
>JAUWXH010000458.1 GCA_030616465.1 Planctomycetota bacterium
CGAGGGAGAGACAGACCATGCCAGCAGAACGGAACAACACCGCAGGCCAGGACAACAGCGACCGACTTTCGCGGCGGGGCTTCCTGAAGACGTCCGTAGCCGCGGCGGCCACGACGCTCGCCGCCGGGTGCGCGAGCATGAGGAAAGGTCAGGCCGGACCGGCGATCCTGCATCCCGGAAAGCCCGAGAAGCTGCGCGTCGGAGTGATCGGCTGCGGGGGGCGGGGAACCGGCGCGGCGATGAACTGCGTGGAATCCGCGGAGAACGTCGAGATCGTCGCGCTGGGCGACCTGTTCCAGGACCGCCTGGACAGTTGCCGCAAGAAGCTGGGCGAGAAGGTCGCCGACAATCTCAACGTTACCGACGACCGCTGCTTCACGGGGTTCGACAACTATCTCGGCGTGCTGGACTGCGATATCAACCTGGTGGTCATGGCTCCGCCGCCGCACTTCCGCCCGCTGCACCTCAAGGCGGTGATCGAAGCCGGCAAGCACGTCTTCATGGAGAAGCCGGTGGCGGTCGATCCGGTCGGTATTCGCTCGATCATCGCTTCATCGGAACTGGCGGCCCAGAAGGGTTTGGCGATCGTCGCCGGCACGCAACGCCGACACGCCCCGGCCTATGTCGAGACGATGAAACGCATCCACGACGGGGCGATCGGCGAGGTTGTGGCCGCGCAGTGCTACTGGAACCAGGAATTCCTGTGGGTCAAGGAGCAGAAGCCGGAATGGTCCGACATGGAGTGGCAGTGCCGCAATTGGCTGTACTTCACGTGGCTGTCCGGCGACCACATCGTCGAGCAGCACATTCATAACCTGGACATCATCAACTGGGCGATGCAGTCACCGCCGGTCAAATGCGTGGGCATGGGCGGCCGACAGGTGCGCACCGGGCCGGAATGCGGGAACATCTTTGACCACTTCGCGGTCGAGTATGAGTACCCCAATGGGGCGCGTGTCCTGAGCATGTGCCGGCAGATCGGTGGCTGCTCGACCCGTGTCTCGGAACGGCTCGTCGGCACCAAGGGCATCGCCGATCCCAACGGGCTCATTGAAGGCGGGCGCTCGTACAAGTACGAGCCGCCGGACCCGGCCGTGGACCCCTACGTTCAAGAGCACGCTGACCTGATCGCCAGTATCCGCAACGGCACGCCGCTCAACGAAGGCAGACGGGTCGCCGAAAGCACGCTGACGGCGATCATGGGCCGCATGTCGGCGTACACGGGCCGCGAGCTGTCGTGGAACTGGGTGATGAACAAGTCCGCGCTGGACCTAACGCCGCCGGCGTACGAGCTCGGCGACTTGCCCGTCGGACCGGTAGCCGTGCCGGGCGAGACGGAACTCGTGTAGCGGCATCAACACATGCGGCACCGGTTTCTATGTGGCACCGGTTTTCAACCGGTGGAGCACACAGGTTACAAACCTGTGCCACAGAGGTGTAGCGGCCGGCGGCTCGCCGGCCGTTGCTCGATGAAGACACGGCTGACCCTTCGACCAAGCTCAGGGCAGGCACAGGCGTGCCACCCATCGCGACGCTTCGACGGCGGCAGGGGCAATCTCGGGCCGTGCGCACTTTATATCCAGCGAACTACGGGCAGGCCTCGCCCCAATGCCCAAGCAACAGGCCCAGGTCGGAATGGTCGGTGTCGCCGTCGAAGTCACAGTCGCCGGGACAATCGCCGGGCTGCGATCCGACGCAGCCCCAGTCACCCAGCAGGATGCCCAACTCGGAGTGATCCACGTCGCAGTCGCCGTCGAGGTCGGCCGCGAGTGAGTCGACAAATGGGTTCCAGTACACGATCGCCTTACTGGCATCGTCGATGTAGTCGTAGATGCCGTCCTCGATTTCCTGCGTATCGCACGTGAGCCAAATGACGTGCCTCGCGTCGACGTCGTTGAGGCCGTCGGGCCTAAACGCGTTGTTGTTCCTTACCTGACAACCGTCGTTAAGGCAAATCGTGTTGTAGATTTCGTTGTCCGGGTCCCCGGCCAGCGAGATTCCCTGGGCATCGCTACCTACGAGAATGCCGCCCGTGGTACCGTTGCCCGTGATCGTGTTTGCAGCGACGACGGAGCCGCGCAGCGTGCAGTTATCGGTTCCGCCGAAGGAGATTCCGCCGGCTTCTCCGGCGGTGTTCTGGGCGATCCACTCCCCGGTGAACGTGGTGTAGTGGGCGTCCGTCAACCCGATCCCCCCGCCAGCGGACGACGCGGTGTTGTCGATGACCGTGTTCCCGAACAGCGTGTTGCCGGTACTGGCCCCCCGGAAGAAGATTCCACCGCCGGCGGACGCGCTGTTACCGGTGATCGTATTCCCGGACAGCGTGTTGTCATCGCTACTGAAGAAGTAGATTCCTCCGCCCCACCGCGACGCGGTGTTGCCGGTGATCGTGTTGCCTATCAGCGTGTTGCTATCAGTGGACTCGAAGTGGATTCCTGCGCCGTCGTACGCGCTGTTGGCGCTGATCGTGTTGCCCGTGAGCTGATGTCCAGAGCCATACTTTATGTGGATCCCACGGCCGTTGTCGTGGTCGGAGATCTGGCAGTACTCGATCCGGATGCCGGGAGCGTTTTGACCGTTGACGTAGATCCCGCGTTCCTGGTTCTCGTGGATGTCGCAATTCGCCAGCCACGGGGCCGC
>JAUWXH010000104.1 GCA_030616465.1 Planctomycetota bacterium
TGCAGCTTGAAAGGTGGGCTTCGACGGCCGCCGTCTGCTCCCCGCTGCAACCACCGGCAACGTAGCTGGCCAGTTGTTCCTCGCTCGGACACTCCGACATAGCGATCGGGCTCCTCCCGCTTTTGGAACCACGAGCCGCACCGGATCATACCGTGCCGGACAAGCGATTGGCCAGCCCCGGGTCAATAAACTGTCACCTCAGCCCAGCGAACGACGACCAGTGCGTTCGTATGTTTCGGCAAGGTCGCGCGCAGGCGTTGGGCCACGACGGTGCCCAGGCAGCCGGTGGGAAGAGGCCAAGTGCAACTGCGGTGGGCCACCGCCGACGTGCCGTTTGATCAGCCCCAGCGCGCTGCTTCGCGCGATAGAAGGGACGAGGGCGGCTGTGGACGTAAGCGGGGACGACCTCCGCCTGCTGCGAATCGATACGGGAATCGAAGTGCCTGCACAGGTGGGTAGGCTTGGCGGCGTGTAGACGGACGATACAAGTGCCGCCGGCCGTGGGCCGCACGTGTGTGCACGACCACTGCTGTGAACATCTTCCCGTAATCGGTTGCGTGTGTCATCCTGTGCGCAGGTTGGGCTTTGATCTGCGAGGAGACTGCCAGGGATGGCACGACGCGACGGTTACTGGCACGCATGCCGTTGGCCGAGGCCACGCTGTGGGTGTGGCGTTGGGTGGCGGATGAGCAATTCTTGAATGACCTCTTCGAGCGCTACCGGGGTCGCGGCTACACGCGCGTCTTGACGTTCCCGATCCTGGTTCACCTGATCGCCGACGCGCTGCTCCAGCACGAGGGCAGCGGGCGGCAAAGCTTCGAACAGGCCCGCGACGCCGGGGATGTGGCGGCCTCGGTCCCGGCGGCCTACGGCAAGCTTCGGCGTCTGTCGCTGCCGCTCAGCCAGGCCTTGCTGGCCGAATGTAGCGAGCGCTTACGGGAGCTGTTTCCGGCGGGGGTGGCCCACCCGCTGCCGAGTTGTCTGGCCGATTTCGAGGTGCTGGTGCTGGACGGCAAGACGATCAAAGGCTTGCACAAGCGTCTCAAGCCCCTGCGCGGCGTGGCTGGTGGCGCGCTGGGTGGTAAGACCTTGGTGGCGTTCGCCCTGCGCAGCGGATTGGTCGTGGGCCTGCAGGCCGACCTGGACGGCAACGCCAACGAAGTGCGTTTGGTGCCGGACCTTCT
Source organism: Planctomycetota bacterium (assembly GCA_030616465.1). Lineage (GTDB taxonomy): Bacteria > Planctomycetota > Phycisphaerae > UBA1845 > Fen-1342 > JAUWXH01. The sequence goes on from JAUWXH010000104.1 coordinate 1,185, forward strand.
GCCGGCCCTGCGCGCCGTCGGCGGCGGGCCGCGCCTGTGGCTGGCGGATCGGGCTTTCAGCTACGTGGAGCAGCTGGAGCGTTTCGCTGCCCAAGCGGATGCCTTCCTGGTTCGGCGTCGAGCGGATATTTCCTTTGAGCCGGACCGTCGGCGACCGGCGTGTGGGGGGCGCGGCGCCGCCGGGCGTCGCTATACGCAGCCGTGGGGGGCTGGCTGGGCCGCAGCGGGGCTCCGCGCTGCGTGTATGTGCGTCAGATCACGCTGGAACGGCCGGGAGAACAAGACTTGGTACTGGTCAGTAGTCTGCTGGACGAGCGGCGCTATCCGGCCGTAGCGCTGCTGGATTTGTACCTGTGTCGCTGGCGCATCGAGCGTGTCTTTCAGGAAGTCACGGAGGTGTTCGGGCTGGCCCACCTGATCGGCAGCAGCCCGCAAGCCAGCGTATTTCAATTCGCCTTCTGCCTGGTGTTGTACAACATCCTGCAACTGCTGCGGGCGTATCTGGCGGCGGCGCAGCAACGGCCGGTGCAGACGATTTCGACCGAAAAGCTGTTTAGGGATGTGCGCCAGCAGTTGATCGCCTGGGCGGTGCTGCTGGGCGCGGCGCCGACGATCCAGTTCCTGAAGCAGAGTGTGCAGCGTGAGCAAGTGCGCGCGCGACTGTACGAGTTACTGGGCCCGCTGTGGCATCGCCGCTGGCTCAAGGCCCCGCGACAAAAACGCCGCGCCCGACCGCCCAGGAGCGCCCGCGGCAAACACGTGTCCGCCCACCAAATCATCCAAGCCAGCCAGGCCCAAGCCAAGCCGTCACAGCGAAAGAGGGTATGATGTTTACAGCAGTGGTCCGCGACCCAGCAGCTACGATGAGAGCAAAAGGTGCGTCCGGGACGCGCTACACTTACTGGCCCGCCTTCTCCTGAAGCAGCTTGACGCCCCTCTCGGCCAGCGTTTCGATCTCTTTCGCCATCTCTTTTCGCTTGGCCTCGCGGGGGAGAAGCTGCTCCACAAGCTCGGCGAGTCTGCTCGGGCTGAAAGGTTTCGGCAGAAGGTGGACGGTGTGCCCTCTGTGGGACCAGGCCAGCTCCTGGTAGTCGCTTCGGCCCGTGAGCACGATTACCCCGCACAACCGCTCCACTGCGGCACGATGGCTCAGCAGGCTCAACCCGTCCAGCTCAGGCATATCGATGTCCGTGATGAGCACGTCGATCGGTTCGGCTTGTAGGATCTCCAAGGCGGCGACCCCGTCATTGGCGCGGAGCACTTCGTGTCCGGCCCTTGTGAGCCAGCCCGCAATGATACGGGTGACATACGGCTGGTCGTCGACGGCCAGAATCCGGGCCACGATCGCGCCTCCCATGTCGTCTGTTTCAAGTCTTGAATATAGGTCTGGGGTCCGCAAGAGAAAAAGAGCAGGCAACGCCGGGCGCGCGCAGCGGCGCTTGGTCAATCGATGCAGGTCCGGAACATAATATCAGTCACTCCCCCGCGCGATGGCGCTTATAGGACACCGCTCGGCTCGATACAAGGACCAGTTGGTCATTACGTGCCGTAATCGTGACGATGCTACCAGTGCATCGGTACGGGTGGTTTGGCATTTGCCAGACTTCTTCCTGATGCTGCGCGTGGGGTGTGCACAATCCCGACGGTGAGTTACGCGCCACGGGTCTGACCGAGAAGAAGCTGATTACGGGTGGTACGGCTGAATTGTAGCTTTAGTAGATTTGGCATGCCCAACAGAGTCACTATCTCCGCCAATCAGAGTATTGGCGGACTGTTCGTCGAGCTCGAGCAAACGGGATCGCTCGAAGCCGCGCTGGCCGCCGGCGTGCGCCTGGCCTGCGAGGAGGGCGGGTGTCCAGCGGGTGCCCTCGTCGCCGATATCACGGCAGCCGGCCCAGGGCGTTATTGGTTCCGCCACGATCCACACGGTTTGCTCGGAGACGCGGCGCTTGATTGCACGAGCCCGGCAGATCCCGCACAGTCGGAACAGAATCGTGATCGTGGCCCGGTTTGCACCGCCGCTCTGCCGTACATGGTTCGGGTTCCACTGTGCTGTGCCGATCAAGACGCAGGCCGGCTGATCCTACTGGCGCCGCCGGAGGCGAGCGAAGAGACGCTCAAGACCCGGATCGCCGGCATTGGCGCGGCGCTGGCGGTGTTGATGGCGGCGGCGGAAAACCGCGCGGCCAACCCATTATCGGGCATCCTGAGCCGCGCGGCGTTTCGGGCCAGAATCGCCTCGGAACTATCGCGGTCGCAGCGCTGCGACGATGAACTCTGCGTGCTCCACATGCGCGTCACTTACGGGCATGGGGACACCCGCAGTGAGATGACCGAACCCTGGCGTGGGGTCGCGTCGCTGGGCGAAACGCTCGCCGGCCGACTGCGAAAGAGCGACGTGGTTGGCCTCCTGGGGCCCGACCACTTGGCGGTGCTCCTGACCGGAACCGGCCGCCTTGGAGCGCGAATCGCCGCGCGCCGAATCGAGCAGCTGTTGCGGAAGCCGGAGAACGATCGGCACGACCGACTGATTGCGCCGCCGGAGTTTTGTCTTCGGGTCTTTCCCGACGACACAAGTGATGCTGATGAGCTCTGCCGGGCGCCACACTGGCGCTTTGAAACAGTGGTGCCGGCCGATTCAGCGGTGAGATCGAAATGACATCGAGCCTGCTGAGCCAAATCGATGGCCCCGCCCATGTGAAGGGGCTCAACCTTGACGAGCTCAAGGCCCTTACAGGTCAGCTCCGCAGCGAGATCCTGCGCGTCACTGCCGCCAACGGGGGTCACTTGGCCACCAATCTTGGCTCCGTGGAGCTTTCGGTCGCGCTGCACTACACCCTTGAGAGCCCGCGTGACAAGATCGTTTGGGACGTGGGCAACCAGTGCTACGCCCACAAGATCATCACCGGGAGGCGCGATCGATTCCCTACCATCCGCAAGACGGCCGGACTCAGCGGATTTGTGAACCGCCTGGAGAGCCCGCACGATCACATGACCTCGGGCCACGCCGGGACGGCCCTATCTGCTGCGCTGGGGATCGCGAACGCCCGAGACCGTGTCGGCGACGAGTACTGCGTGGTTGCGGTGGTCGGCGACGGCGGCATGTCAGCGGGGCTGTTCTACGAGGCGCTCAATAATCTGGGCACCTACGGGTCGCAGCTCCTGCTGATTCTCAATGACAATGGTTTCTCGATTTCCCCGAGTTGCGGGGCGCTGGCCCGAACCTTCGAAACAGCCCGGGACCGAATCCTGGACGATAACATCTTCGGGCAACTGGGTATTCGCTACGTGGGCCCTGTAGACGGCCACGACTTGCCGTTACTGGTCGAGGTGTTGCGTGACGCGCGGCAGAGCCGCCGGCCGGTTGTGCTGCATGTGATCACGCAAAAAGGCAAAGGGTTCACCCCGGCCGAACTGGACCCGACGCGCTACCACGGCGTGTCACCCTTCGACATCGCGACCGGGCGACCGCTCGGCGGCGACGACAGCCCCACCTATTCGGAAGTGTTCGGCCACGAGATGCTCCGCATCGCCGAAGAGGACCAACGGGTTGTGGCGATCACGGCTGCCATGCCCGCAGGCACAGGGCTGACGGAATTTGCGCAGCGATTCCCCGAGCGCTTCTTTGACGTGGGCATCGCGGAACAGCACGCCGTGACGTTCGCGGCCGGGTTAGCAGTGGGGGGTTGTCGTCCCGTCGTCGCTATCTACTCGGCGTTTCTGCAGCGTAGCTTCGATCAGGTCGTTCACGACGTCTGTCTTCAAGACTTGCCCGTGACCTTTGTGCTTGACCGGGCCGGTATCGTCGGTGCCGACGGCCCTACCCATCACGGTGTCTTCGATATCGCCTTCCTTCGCACCATCCCACGGATGGTGGTGATGGCTCCCAAGGACGGCGAAGAATTCAAGCAGATGCTTCGTGTGGCGATCGCCCACGACGGGCCGGCGGCGATACGCATTCCACGGAGTGCGCCTCCCTGCCACCTCAGTCGTCCCGACCAAGTAACGCCGGTCGAGTGCGGCCGCGGCGAGCTGCTCCGTGATGGTACCGATGTGGGGCTGGTCGCCATCGGCAGCACGGTTCAGCGGGCGATGGAGGCGGCGGAGGCGCTTGAGCAGCGCGGGGTTTCCACGCGGGTGGTCAACGCCCGCTTCGCCAAGCCGTTGGATGCCGCGCTGCTTCTGGAGACGGCTAGGCGCGTCGAACGGATCTTCACGGTCGAAGAACACGTCGGGCACGGCGGCTTCGGCAGCGCGGTTCTGGAGCTCCTGTCCGAGCACCACATCGATACCCCGGTGAGCATTCTGGCCTTGCCAGATGAGTTCATCGAGCACGGTTCAACCGAGGACCTGTTGGACAGGTCCGGCCTGTCCACACAGAGGATCGTGAGACGCGTACTCACGGAGCTTGAAGGCGAGAACGGCGATGGTGGCACGACCATTCCAACGGTCGATGCCGCTCGGTTCCGCGCCGCGATGGATCGGATTTGTGCACGACCGTTGCCTGAGGAGCTCGACTTCTGGGCGGGCGAATATGCGAAGGTGGGGCAGCGTGACCAGTTCCTTTGGAAGTGGTGCCTGGAAGGTGTCAGCCTGACGTCGCTTCCTTGCGTCGACGCGGAGCTTCGCGACGCGAACAACGTGACCAAGGTGCTGGGGGTCATGCTCGACGTCTTGCTCGATGACGTGGCCGACCAATCCGGGCAGGAAAGCTATTTGGAGCGACTGCTCGAGATTCCCTACGCCGTCGTGCCCCCGACATTCACCGAATTCTCCCAGGAGCAGCAGGCGTACGCGGAAACAACATGCCGTGTGTGGGATGCGATCATAGCCCGAGCACAGGCGTATCCGCGCTATGCCGAGTTCCAGGCGCTGCTGCGCTTCGACTACACGCAGCTCCTGAACACGATGCGCTACAGCCACATGATCAACCGCGACCCCCAGCTCGTGAACCTCGCCGAACACGATCTGTACCTGCCGCACAACATGCACATGATGGTTTCGGGCACGCTGGATCTGATGTGCTCACGCGCATTTGACCGAGCCGAGCTCGGCCGGCTTCGCGAGGTGCTATGGCATGCCCAGTGCATGGGGCGCATCGGCAACTTGATTACAACCTGGGAGCGGGAGCTGGCCGAGCAGGACTTCACCAGCGGAGTGTTCGCCCACGCGTTGCAGCAAGGACTTTTGGACGTGCACGACCTTGTCAGCGGCGATGCGGAAGCGCTGCGGAAGACCATCGCCTCACACGACTGCGAAGGGTTCTTCCTCAGGCGCTGGCGAAACCACCGTGCGCGAATTCTCTCACTTGCGGGGGCGGTTCGCACGGTCGACATCAACAAGCTCGTGACCGGATTGGAGCGGCTGTTAGAAAGCCATTTGGGCAGCCGAGGACTCAAGTAGCGAAGGGTAACCAGCTCAGCAGGGGCGTAAGTCTTATGGCAAGCAAAACACGCGACATTGTGGGCGATGCGGACGTCATCATTGTCGGCGGTGGTCCCGCAGGTGCATCTACGGCGCTGCATCTTGAGCGGCTCAACCCGAAGCTGGCCGCTAGGACGCTGGTGCTCGAAAGGAACCGCCACCCCCGGGACAAAATGTGCGGAGGCGCGCTGACGCTCAACGCCGAACGTATCCTTTCGGAGCTCGGCGTCGTGCTGGACATTCCGTACGCGCCGGTTCATCACGTGCGGCTGGTCTACGGTGAGGCGCGTTTTGACCTCCCTGAAGATGGCTGTGCAAAACGTGT
>JAUWXH010000308.1 GCA_030616465.1 Planctomycetota bacterium
GACGCCGTGACGCGTCCGCGAACCCACGGCGTCTCCTTTTCCGCGTCGGTGGCCTTCTTCTTCTCTGCATAGCCATACTGATCACTCCGCTAGAGCTCAAAAGGGTATGTTGTCGCCTGAGGGCGGCCCCTCGTCCACCGGTGGGGCGTCCGATGGCCCCGGCGCCTGCGGCGGCGGAGCGGGCTGACGGTCATCACGCGCGCCCGCTGGCGCTCCGCCACCGCCCGACGCATCACGCGAACCGACGAAGGTGAAATTGTCCACGACGACGCTGAGCTTCGAGCGCTTCGTTCCATCCTGGGAAGTCCAACTGTCGAACTTCAGACGGCCTTCGATCAAGATCTGCCGTCCCTTGGACATGTATTGGTTGATCGTCTCACCACGGCGGGCAAACGCCGCGACGTCCACGAAACACACGTCCTCCTGCTGGTTCCCGTCGCGGTCGCGCCAACGGCGATTGACCGCCAGCCCGAACTCGCACACCGCCGTGTTGTTCGGCAAGTACTTCAGTTGTGGGTCGCGCGTCAGGTTGCCCAACAAGACCACTCTGTTATAACCGGCCATCGTCGTTCCCAGCCTTCCTGGGGCTGTTGTCCTCCGTCCGATCCGGCGAGCGCGCTCGGCGGGGGGTGCCCCCAGAGTTACCTAAGTCTCCTCTTTGGTGTCGTTGGTGCTTTCTACAGGCGTATCGTCCGGGGCTGCGGGCAAGCCGGCCGCCGGCTCAGCCGCGTCCGCCGGAGCGGTATCCGGTACCGTCGCTACGGTATCCGCCGCCGCCGCTGCGGATTCGGGGGTCGGCGTCTCGGCGGCAGTCTCGCTCGGCGCTTGCGCGGTTTTCGCCGTCGTCTCGGGTGGCGTCTCCGGCCGTCTCGTGGGCGGGGGCTCGCGCCTGCCGCGGGGCTCGTCGTAGTGACGGCGTCCGTCGCCGGAGACCGGCGTCAGCGGGGTGTCGGCCGGCCAGGCCTTTAACTCGGCGATGCGTTCCGCGCTCACCTTGTCGGTCCGCAGCACCATCGCGCGCAGGATCATCTCGCTCAGGCGCGCATCGCGTTCGAGATCGCCTATCCGCTCCGGAGCGGCGTCGAAATACGTCAGCACGTAGGTGCCGCGCTTGCGCCCTTTGATCTCGAACGCCAGCTTGCGCTCGTCGAACTTGAGGCAGGCCTGCAACTCGCCGCCGATCCGGTCACACAGCCGCCGAACTTCTTGCTCGACCGCCGGCCACTCGTGCGCCACGGAGTTGTCAAACAGGAATAAGCCCTCATAGCGTCTCACGACCTATCTCCTTGTGCCCCGTCGGTAGCCGGGCGTTCGTCGCCCCGGTTCGGGGGTTCTGGTTCGCATTTGCGATTGAAGGCATTCATGGCGGCGTCGATTCCGTCTCGCAGCCAGCACTCGACGGCATCCGCCGCCCGGCCGAGCGTCTGCTCGATGGTTTCCCGCTCTTGCGGCTCGAAGCGGCTGAGGACGTACTCGACTGTTGCCGCCTGGTGCACCTTGCCGATTCCGATTCTCAGGCGCGGCACTTCGGGGCTGCCCAAGTGTCGCAGTATGTCGAGCAGGCCCTTGTGTCCGCCGGCCGACCCGAGCGCCCGCAGGCGGATTTGCCCGACCGGTAGGTCGAGGTCGTCGTGCACGATCAACACGTCCGCCAAGGCGAGCTTGTAGAAGCGCCACACGGCCGCCACGCTGCGACCGCTGAGGTTCATGAACGTGGTGGGCTTGAGCAGCAGCACGCGCTGTCCGGCCGCCGACCCCTCGGCCAGCAGCCCCTCGCAACGTCGGTCGTGGCGTGCCGCGTCGATCTGCCAACGCCGGGCCAACTCGTCCACAACCAGATAGCCGACGTTGTGGCGTGAGCCGGCGTAGCGGCGACCCGGATTGCCGAGCCCGGCAATGAGCTTCACCACTACCCCTCGCGGGCATCCTCTTCTTCCTTACCCGTTCGGCCGATGACTTCCGGCCCCTTGCCGGGTTTCTCGGCGACGTCCTCCACTTGCTCTTCTTCCTCGGCCTGCACGCCGCGCTTCGCGCGTACGGTGGCGATGATGTCGTCGGGATCGTGCAGCGGCTCGACGCCCTCGGGCAGCTCGATGTCCTTGACGTGCAGGACCTGACCGACGCCCAGGTGGGCCACGTCGGGTCGGATGACCTCGGGGATCTCCAGCAGTCGGCACTCGACGTCGATGTCGGCGATGACGTGGACCAGCACGCCGCCCTCGTGCACGCCGTGCGGCTCGCCCTTGAGCTCGACCGAGACCTTGACGTGGACGCGCTCGTTGGGATCGACGCGCATCAGATCGACGTGGATGGGGGTCTTCTGCAAGTGATCGTACTGCACGTCCTTGATCAGGTATTGTTGCTGCTGTCCGTCGATCTCCAGCCGGATGACGTGCTGGAGGTGTTCCAGGGCCATTAGCAGGTCGTGCAGCGACAGCGCCACGGTCTCGGGCTCCTGCTCATGTCCGTAGATGACCGTCGGCACCAGGCCGCGCTTGCGCAGTCGGCGGTTGGCACGTCGGTTCCCCGGTTGCCGTGGTTCGCCTTTCAGGTTCGCGATCTGCATCGCTTAGCTCCTTGGCGGCGCCGCCATGCTCTCGGCGCGCGAGCGTCTACTTCATAAACAAACTGCTCACTGATTCGTCCCGATGAATGCGTCTGATCGCCTCGCCCAGCAGTTGGCTTATCGTCAGCACGGTCAGGTTCGGTATGCGCTGCCGAGCTTCCTCCGAAAGCGGGATTGTGTCCGTGACCGCCACGTGATCGATGGGGGCGCTGGCCAGCCGCTCGATCGCCCGTCCGCAAAGCACCCCGTGCGTGGCCGTCACGATGATCCGCTTGGCGCCCCGCTCCAGCACGAGCCGGGCCGCCTCCAGAACCGTGCCTGCCGTGGCAATGATGTCATCCACCATGAGCACGGCCTTGTCCTTCACGTCGCCGATGATGTTGTACGAAACCGCCTCCGTCCCGCTGACACGCCGCTTGTCAATGATCGCCAGATCGCCGCCCAGCCGATCCGCGTAGATCCGCGCCTGCTTGGCGTTGCCGATGTCCGGACTGACCAGTACCACCGGCCCAATGTCCAACGACTCCAGGTGGGCCGTCAACACCGGCTCACCCGACAGGTTATCCACCGGGATGTCGAAGAACCCCTGAATCTGGGCGGCGTGCAGGTCCAGCGACAGAATCCGGTCAGCCCCGGCCGTGGTCAGCAGATTCGCCACCAGCTTCGCCGTGATCGGTACGCGGCCTTCGTCCTTACGGTCCTGCCGGGCATAGCCGAAGTAGGGGATCACCGCCGTGATCCGCTGCGCCGAGGCCCGCTTGAGGCAGTCGATGTAGATCAGCAGCTCCATCAAGTGGTCATTGCCCGGCTGGCACGTGGATTGGATCACGAAGGCGTCGCGCCCGCGCACGTCCTCGAATAGCTTGAGCGAGATTTCGCCGTCCGGGAATTTCTCGAGCTGGGCGCGTCCCAGCGGCAGGCCGACGTAGTTGGCCACGCGCTCCGCCAAGGCCGGGTTGCTGCGGCCCGCGAATACTCGCAAATCCTTCATGCTTCGAAAGACTCCCATATGGTTCGGCGCGGCGCTCGCCGCCGGCCGTGCAACAAAGCTACCCGGCCTGGACTCGAACCAGGAATGCCAGGACCAAAACCTGGTGTGTTACCGATTACACCACCGGGTATTGGGGCGGTATCGGCCGCGGCCGACGCTCGGTATCCCAAACTGCCACGTTGTACCGTCAAGAAAGCGCGGTTGCGGACCCGCTCGGAGGCCTGAGCCGCCAGCCGCGATTCAGACGGCCCACCGTGGGCCAACACGCCCACGCGCCCCGTGCGAACGGGCAACATCCCGGCCGTGGCAAAGCCGGAAACGCTAAGCTAGCCGCCGGGCACCGGGAATGTCAAGCGCGGCAGGCGTGGGAAATGGGCTGCGATCGGGGCGGCGGCCAAACGTGG
>JAUWXH010000134.1 GCA_030616465.1 Planctomycetota bacterium
CTCCGGCAGCAAGGCGAAGGCCGCGTTCTTGTTGAGCCCGAGGGAGGGATTGGGCTCGGCCGGTCCCAGGCGGCGCTCCTCCCCACGCTGCCCGATGATGTACGCCCCGGTCTGCCCGGCAATGGCGTAACGCATCTTCCCGGTGGCCGGCTCGATCACCCCCATGAACCCGTCCAGCGGATGGTCCCGCTGCCCGTCGTACAGCAGGAAGTTGAGCGAGCGCATGAAGATGTGCGGTGCGTCCAGGTGCATGCACGCCGAGCGGAACGTCGCCTGCACCTGGGCGATGAGCATGCTCGGTATGGGCCCGAGGGCGCTGGTGTGCGCGACCATGAACGCGGCCATCTTGTTGGACAGGCGGACCACGTCGTAGATGTCCCCGGTGTGCTCGCGCCCCGGCTCGCGGAAGGCGCCGAATTGCAGTTCTTCCCACTGGGGCAGTTTGCGCGGCGTGATGCGTGACTGAATCGCGTGGGCCACGCTGACTTCCCCGTCCACCGTTGCCGCCCGGTTGCGGGCCATCTGCTCGAAGATGGCGTGTAAGTGAATTGCGATGAAGTTAAGCATCGGCACGAAATAGTCCAGGTCGCCCGCGTCGTAGATGCGGTCGGAATCGCCCGTATCGATGTAGACCATGCCCAGGCTGCCGTCCGGGCCGGGCAACGGGCCCGCCAGTACCGAAACACGCTCTTCGGCGCTGACCCGCGGGATGAGAACGAACTGACCGCGGTCCAGCACGCGCGGGCGAAGGCTCTTGCCCATTTCCGGCAGGTCGGCGGTCTGTCCGGTCAGCAGCCGACCCTCAACGTACTCCATCGCGCCATAGTTCACCCGGCGCACGCCCATCCACGCCCGCTGGGCCGCGAACGTCTCCAGCAGGGCCTGCAACGCGGCGTCCATCAACTCCTCGACCACCAGACACTGGCCGAGCCCGAGGTTGACCTCTCCGAGCCGGCGGAGCTGGTCGTACTGCAATTGCAGGTCTTCGGTGCCCTTGCGCGTGGTCGTTCCGGGCGGAAGCTGGTACTGGACAAAGCGGGTTAGCTGCGCGACCGAGGCCGAACCGCCCGTACGACGGACCAGATGACCTTCCTGCTCCGGGAAGGCGCGGATCAGGTAGTCGTAAATCTGGATCTCATCCCCCGTCTTGAGCTCGGTGCGATCTACCACGTTCGTTCCGTTGACGTGGACCTCGTGGGCCTGGTCGAGCCGCTGGAGAACCCAGCCGGCCTTGCCCAGCGGATAGATCACCGCGTGCTGATCGGGGATGCGTGGGTCCGGCAACTGGATCCGGCAGCTTTCGCGCGAGCCGATATAGATGGCCTCCTGGCCGCAGGCCACCTCGCCAACCATCGCACCGTTTTGGAGAACGATCAGGCGCATGTCGTGCTTCTCAACAGCGAACCGCCGGGGGCGAACCCGCTCGTCTGCGGTCACGGACGTGCAGCCCGGCAGATCGAGCGTGGCTGACCGGAAAAGATGACCGGCACACCACCGTCCGGCTCGTCTCCAGCCCGTCATCCTAGCCTGTTGTTAGATCGGCAGCCAGTCCGGCCGAGTTTTTCCGCAGGGGCGGCGGTTTTCATCGTGGTGCCGGCCGGCGCGCGCCGCGGTTTGTGACGTGCATTATTACCAGACCAGACCGGCCGTGCGGCGGGTTCGTCGGCGAGAACCGCGTTTGACTTGCGCCGTCCGTTTCATACAATTCGGGCATCCGTTGGCGACCGGGTTGCCGGCGGGTTGACTGGGGTCGTAGCTCAATTGGCTAGAGCATCGGACTGTCGATCCGAAGGTTGCGGGTTCGAGTCCCGTCGACCTCGATCCGGGAATCGAGCCCCACGCCCCAATCCCTTACCCTTCGTACTCTTCCGCATACAGCTCCGGATGCATGCGCTCGCGGGCGGCCTCGCGCACGCGACGCTCCTGGGCGTCGCCACGCCGCTTTAGCACACGCCGAACGGTCAGGTTTGCCCCGATGCCGATGGCAATCCCGGGTGCCTCAGCTTTGTAGACCAGCAGACATACCCCCCCGGCGCAAACCGCCGCGATGACCGACGCGGCAAACCAACTGAACACCACCCAGATGGTCCGGGCCAGTTTCAGTTCGGCGTCGCCGCGTTGCAAAATGCGGTCTGCCATCCCTGTTGCGACTACCGCCGCGAACGCCACATACGTGGTCGAGACCGGCAGTGCGAAGCCCGAGGCCGTCGCGATCACGCTCGCCGAAACCGCCAGGATCACGCAAGCCCGCAGCGCGTCGTAGTGCATGGTCTTGCCGGCGGGCGTGACCTCCGGCAGCGGCGCCAGCACGGGGCGGCGACCGCGAAAGCCAAGTAGGAAGTGCGCCAGCCCGATGCACCAGCCCGGTGCCCAGAGGCGTACCTGATGCGCCATGCTGCCGGCGTGCACCGCCGCGCTGGTCACACGTTGGGCGTTGTGCGTCATCATGCCGAGCGCCATGAGCAACCCACACCCGGCCAGGGCCCACATGGTGATCGGAATCTGGGTGACCGCGGCCACGCCGGCGTCGCGGTTCTGAATCAGGTTCAGGGCGGCCAGCCCCGGCGCGGCGCAGTTGGCCAGATCATTTTGGCCGAAGGCAAACGCCATGGCGAACGTGCCGATGATGGCCAGGGCGGGGAACAGCCGCCTGGCGGCCCGCTTCCCGAACGTGACGAGCAGCGCGTGAATTATGATGCCGTACGCCATCCACAGCCCCAGCAGAACCACGATCGGGGCATAGGACTGAACGAACTCCTGATTAAGGTCCTTGACGAACCCGACGTGTTTCATCCCTTTGACCAGCATGAAGTACGTCAGTCCTGCCAGCATGCCGCCCCCGATCCAGCTCCCATGCGCCAACAGCACGGTCAGGTTCTTGGTCCGGTCGCGAATCGCACCGCGCACCATCCGCTGGATGAAGAATGCCGCGATGCCGGTAATCACGATGGAGCACACGATGCCGGCAATTACTTTGCCCGCGGTCGGCCAGTTCACCACCCCGGCCCCGCCCAGCGCGAACGCCGCACCGGTCAATGAGAACACCAGGGTCGCCGTCGTGCTGACCGGCATGCCGAACGCCGAGTAGCTGTAGAGCAGCACCGTATCGACGATGTAGACGGCGACATAGACCGACAGGGCCTCCTCGATCCCGAACTGGGTTGCGTCGAAGATGTCGTTGCGGACGGTATCTATGACCCCTGAGGAAGCGGCGGCCCCGAGTACCACGCCGACGCCCGCCAGGTACACGGCCGTCCGACGAGTCAGCACGCGCGCCCCGAACACCGCGTTGACCAGGTTGGCCGCGTCGTTGCGTCCGACCTCGATCGTATCCCACAGCAGCATGACGACCGCGACCACGCCGACGGCAATCAAAAAGACGGGTTCGTGCGAGACTTGTCCGACGAGCAGCGGTTCGAGTGAACCGATCAGCGAGAGCGGCATTGTGCCACGCGCCCTTTTGCTTCTGCGCTGTCCCTCCGGCTGCGGTTACCGCGCCAACATTCGCCGCAGCCGTTCGGCCGTCTTGTCCGCGTGATTGGCCAAGGCCCCGAGGTTCTGGAAGATCCCGGACCAAAGGAAGATGTCCGTCGGCTTCAGCTCGTCTTCCAGCGCGAACAACTGCTGAGCCAGCTTGAACTGCAGCTTGTCCGCGACCCACTCTTCGTGCTCGGCCTCACCCACCAGGGCCAGGGCCTGTCCGCCGCGCGGACCGGCGAAATCCGCCTCGACCACGTCCGTGAGCAGCCCCATGGCCTCGTAGAGCTTCTCGCAAACCTTCAGCACCTGCCGCACGTACGTCAGGATGTCGTCGGCCAGCGCGGCCGGCATCTCGAGCTGCTTGATCGTGAGCTGGACCGCCAGGTCTTCCGCGGTGTCGGCCAGGTCGTCCTGCACGTGCACGAGCGCCAGCAGATCGCCCCGAAACACCGGCAGCGCGAACGCCTTGGGGACCGTTCGGCGGATCTCGGTCTTGACCTTGTCCGCCTCGTGCTCGGTCTTGAAGACCTCCCCGGTGAGCTGCCTGAGCCGCTCGTGCTCGCCGGCCCGCACACACTCGAACATCGGCATCACCAGGTCCACGCACGCGCGCACGTGCTTCATGTGCTCGGCCAACGGCTCGAAGGGTGATTGTTCCTGCCAGTCGAAGATGCCCATCACGCCCTCCCGGTCACCCGCCCAAGATCCTCCTCCCGGACGTTACCGTCCCGTGGCAGAACACTTGCTCCACAGTCCGGCGAGATCGCCACGCGCGGCATCGTTACCGCTGGCACGCCCCCGGTCAAGCCTGGGCTTGCCGCCTCGCGAATTCCGGGTTGGCGGCCGCTGGCGATCGGGAACTGCCCGGAGCACGCCCGCCCGGCACACGCCGTGGTGAAGAACCCAACACGTGTCTACGCCCGCCGCCGGAGGATGCCGAACAGGACGCACAGGGCGCACAAGCCCGCCTGGGTGGCGGCCCGGACCAGGGCCGTCCAGGCCCCGCCGTGAACCGGATCGCCGGGGATCAGCAGCCAGGCGGCCAGCGTCGTGCTCGCCAGCACGACGACTTGCACGGGAACCTGAATCCAGAACAGCCGCATGTAGGTGCTCATGGCCCCGAACACGACGGCCAGCAGCAGCACGCCCTGCGCCACGACGAGGATCAGGAATGCGTCGAAGTAATCCGCGTATTCCGGCGTGTACAGGATTCGCAGAAACCACTTCCCGAACAGCAGAGCCGCGACCAGCATCGCGACTCCCAACCCAAGGGCCAGCCCGGTCAGCTTGGTTCCCAGGCGCAGAAACGCGGCCAGGTCGGACTGGTAGCTCCGCGCGACCCGGTTGCCAGCCGCCACGCAGGCCTGGTTGACGATCAGCGTGCCGGCCAGGGTGACGTAGGCCAGCGGCCCGAAGTAGCCGAGCATCGCCTTGCCGTTGGCTTGGCCTTCGATGACGAACCGCGGGACGCTTTCGCAGAGCGTAATGAGCAGGATAACCAGACCGAGCGGCAGGGTCTGCACCGCCAGTTTCCGCACCGCCGCCCAATCCCACGAGGGCTTGACGTCCGGGCGTCCCACCACGCGCCGCCGATCGAACAGCCAGAATACCAGTGCCCAGCCCACCACGTAGACCAGCACGGCCCAGGCCGTCATGTCTGCGAGTCGGTCGGCGGCTGGGGCATCGTGCTCGCTCCACACGTGGTACAGGGGCAGTAGCACGGCGAACGGGGCGAGCATCGCCACGCCGCGCAAGACCGCCGACCAGGCCAGCAGGCTCAGCCGCTCGCGCTTCTGGTACACGCCCCAGTAGATCTCGGCCACGTGCTCGACGATGCGCCCGAGGCACACGCCCGCCAGAATGACGATGAAGATCAGGCTCGGCTCGGACCGTGCTTTCCAGGCGATGATCGGGAGCAGGACCGCCCCGGCGACCGCCATGCCCACCACGCGCAGCGTGCGGTAGCTGCCGAAGGTGAACTGGTTGGCCGCGTCCGCGACGAAGGCCCCACGCAGTTGCAGCCCGAAGAACAGCACCACCGGCGCCGAGATCGCCAGCGCATAGTCAAACTGCCCGACAATCTCCACCGTGGTGAACTTGGCCAGCAGCACCACCACACCCAACCGACACAGGTTGAACAGCCCGGTGCCCAGCACGGCATAGAGGATGTTCCGCCTGAGCGACGGCGGGCCGCTGGGCGGGACGACCGCGTCAGCAGGTGGCGGCGTGACGCCGGGCTCAGCTTCGCTTGCCGGATGGTTCGACGACATCTCTACTCGCAGGCGGTCTGGGCAGTCCGTTGAAAGAAGTAGCGGCCGGGCCCCGTACCGGCAGTGGGAGACCGGAGATGGCCCTGTCCGACAGCGATGGTCGCTTCTTCAACGGACCGCTAGCGCTGATCGCGCCTATTCACCGCCCGCAGCGCCGAAAAGTCAACAATGCGGGATGATTTACGGCGTGGAGACGGGCCGGCGGCCGACGCAACCGCGACCCAGCCGGTTGCGTCACAGGCAGGTATTGGCCCAGGTCGCTGGTGCGAGCACAAGTTGCTCGTGCGATTGCTGGTGCGAGAATCCCTTCGTTGCTGGTGCGAGAATCCCTTCTCGCACCTGCTTCGGCGGGCCCCGCTTGACGCTTTCTCGCCAAATGCTACGGGCAGACATTGCCCCAGTTGGCCAGGAGGATGCCGAGGTCGGCGTGGTCGGTGTCGCCGTCGCCGTCGCAGTCGCCGCCGTCGTCAAGCTGCCAGCTTGCCAG
>JAUWXH010000013.1 GCA_030616465.1 Planctomycetota bacterium
CAAGCCCGCGGCTCGTTTGGCCTGCTCACAGTTGCTCAAGGATCATCCATTGTCTTTTCGATCTGCGCGGCCAGACGCTCAGCGATCGTCAAGGAAACCTGCGCGTCGGCCCGGTCAGTTCGACGCGGAAACACCTGCACGTAGCTCGCGCCTTTGCAGAAAAAGACAGCGCCGCCGACCTGGTACGCCGCATGCCCGATCGCGACGGGTGTTGCATCGGGTGGTTCTTCAGCACGGTACATCCCTAGCGCGTTTGCGGGTGTGCCCATGTCGTACCAGTAGACATCGACCGTCCGCTCGCCGTTACCCTCGTGGCGATACATGCCGAACGTCAGCCCCACGACGTGAAACCGCAGGTACGCCTCGGCCCGCCCGTCGATCTTGACGTACAGATTGTCGGCGGTGAACCGGTCCACCCGCGACGGTGGCCGCCAGTCCTCCAGCCCGGGATCCGGGAATGGGTTCTCCCCCTCGCCCGTGGAGCGGCGGGCAGCTTCAGCCTCCGCGTCAGCCGGTTCCGGTGCCGCCGGCGCATAGGCTTCCTGATCGACATTGAACAGGTAGTCCCGGTTGGTGCCGACCTGGAGCACGAACGCCACGACGATTGCCGCAACCAGAAGAAGAATGAGGATCCCCAACACCTTCTCGGTGTTGCCGACCAGCTCGATCCTTCGCATGTAACGCCGTGCGAAAAACGTGCGCATCGTTCGTCTCCACAGCTAACCACCATAGCATATCATGCCGGAGATCAGCTTCGATAGAGGAACACGCCGATGGGCATCCCCGATACGGGCCGCGTGCTGCATTCGTCCGACCGTTGGCGCCGCGTGTGGCTGAGCGTGCTCGTGGTGGCCTGGGGCGCACAGGCGATCGTGACGCAGTCGCTGCTGCTGCGCGAGGCGCTCGTGTTGATGTTCGGCAGCGAGTTTGCCTGGGGCGTCGTCCTGTTTGCGTGGTTGCTCGGGGTGGCCGTGGGAGCGGCCTTCGGCGGATGGCTGGCCGAGCGTCTGGCACGCGCGGACGTGGCGCTCGTGGCGGTGCTGTTGGCCCTGAGCGTTGCGGCCTGCGTGGAGCTCTGGGTCTTTCGCGGGGCGCGCGCGTGGCTCGGCGTCGAGCCGGGGGAGCTCCTGCCGCTGCCGAAGACGGCCCTGGCGGCGATGTTGTTCGTCTCCCCGGCCAGCGCCCTGGTCGGAATGGCGTTCCCCCTCGCGTGCTGCATCGGTCGCGAAGAAGAGCCGCAGGCTTTAGCCTGCGCGGGAACAGCGCGCGGGTCGATACCCGCCGCTCGCGGTCTCTTGCAGTTCGGTCACGTTTATGCCCTGGAATCGGCCGGGAGCCTGATCGGCGGGGCGGCGTTCAGCTTCTGGGCGGTCGAGCATCTGACGCCCATCCAAACCGCGCTAACCTGTGCTGCCGTGATGGCGGCGGCCGCAGCCGGATTACTCGCCACCCCACCCCTGTGGGGTCACCTGCGCACAGTCCCGTCTGCCCGTGCGTCTCTGCCCACAAGCACGGGCAAGCGAAGACGCCTGCCCGTGGCACCCGCTGCGTTGGCCGTGATCGCAGCGGCGGCGGTGCTGGTCGCGGTGCTCGCGGGCGATGCGCTGAACCGCGGGCTCGTTGAACGCCGCTGGCGGAACGTCGCCCCGGGCTACGAGCTGGTCGCCGAGACGGAGTCGAAGTATCAGAACTTGGCCGTCGGTCGCCGGGCGGGGCAATTCACGCTCTACTGCGACGGAAAGATCTCGGCCGACTTCCCTGACCCGTACACATTCGTGCCGCTGGCCCACTTCTGGTTGTGCCAGCACCCTGAGCCGCGGCGGGTGCTTGTACTGGGCGGCGGGGCCGAAGGGCTATTAGCCGAAATCCTCCGCCATCCGATCGAGCACATTGACTATGTCGAGCCGGACCCGCGCCAGATCGAGCTGGTGGAACCATACCTGGCCGAGGTGGACCGACAGGCGCTGAGCGACCCGCGCGTCACCGTGCACCATGTCGATGCCCGCTACTATGTCAAGACGCAGCGCGCGCGGTTCGACCTAGTCATCGCCCGCTTGCCCGAACCTACCTCTGCCCTGCGCGCGCGCTTCTACACCGACGAGTTCTATAGCGAGCTCCGCCGAGCGATGACGGCCCGATCGGTCTTATGCATGACGGTGACGGCGGCACCGGGCGAGCTATCCCCGGTTTCGCGCGAGTACCTGGCCTCCGTCCGGGCCACGTTGCGACGCCGATTCCCTCATCTGGTCGTCGCCTGGGGCGATCCGGCCCAGTTGCTGGCGGCTACCGAGCCCGGCCTGACCGCGATCGATCCCGCCGAGCTGGCACGGCGTTACACGCAGCGCGGCGTGAAGTCGGAACTGTTTATTCCGGAGTGGTTCGGCTCCACTGACTGGCTGGAGCCAGGCAAGCTGGCCCGGCGTGCGGCTGACCTGGACGAGGCGGAAGACGTCCAAATCAGCACCGACCTGCGACCCTCGGTCTACGTGCAACGCCTGGTGCTGTGGGAAGCCATGACCGCCGGAGGTGTAGGGCCGGGTAGAAGCGGCGGCGGAGTAATCGAATCGCTGCGTAACGTCAGCCTCGCCGGACTCGTGGCAACCTTGGCGGCAGCCGGCGGAATCACGCTGCTCGTCTGCCGGCTGCGACGCCGGGCACGCGACGGCTGGGCAACCGGCGCGATCACGCTCTCGATTGGAACGACCGGCTTCGCGACAATGGCGCTGAGTGTCGTCTGGCTCTTCGCGTTTCAGAACCTCTACGGTTACGTCTACCAGCGCATCGGTTGGATCATCGCCCTCTTCATGGGCGGCCTCGTGCTGGGGTGCATCCTGGCTCAACGCGTAGGGCGGGCACTGCCCACCTCTCGCTTGGACGGCTCGACGCCGGCGCCGCGGGAGCGTGGTGGGCGGTGCCCACCCTACGCAGACGCGCCGCGTCTGTGGCGCTGCCTCGTCGGCGTGGACGTGCTGCTGGCGATATTGGCGCTGGCGATTCCATTCCTTCTGCCGATGCTGGCAGCGCTGCAAGCCAGCCCGCGCACATTCGCGCTCGTGGAATGGTGCGTCTCGATCATGGTGGTTCTGACCGGTTTACTCGGCGGGGCGGCCTTTCCGCTGGCCGGCCGTTTGCAGCTCGGTTTCAGCGGGCGCACGGGAGCCGCCGCCGGCAACGTCGTCGGCGCCGATCACGCCGGCGCGTGCCTCGGCGCCCTGCTGTGCGGCATCCTGCTGGTGCCGGTCTTCGGCACCGCCACGGCCGCCTTCCTCCTGGCGGGAATGAAACTCACCTCCGCCACGCTGCTGGCGCTTGGCCGACGGTTCAGTTCCGCGGCTTGAAGGCCAGGGCCTGCTGCTGCGACCAGACGCCGGGGATTGGGGTAGAGCATTTGGGGCACTTGCCATTTCTGATCTTGTTGGATGCGACGCGGAAGCCGACGCGGCGGATCAGCTCTGTCTGACAACTGTGGCAATAGGTGTTTTCACCGGGGTGCATCGGGACGTTGCCGGCGTAGACGTAGTGCACGCCGGCGTCGAGAGCGATTTGGCGGCAGCGATCGAGCGTGGGGATCGGCGTGCGCGGCAGGTTGGTTACCCGGTACGTCGGATGAAAACGCGTAAAGTGCATCGGCACGTCCGGCCCGAGGTGCTTGACCACCCATGCGCTCATCTGCTTGATCTCGTCCGGCGAGTCGTTGAGCGTCGGAATGATCAGAACGACGAGCTCGAGCCAGATGCCGATGTCCTTGAGGACTTCCAACGCTTCCAGCACCGGCTTGAGATGGCCCGCACACCACTCCGCGTAGAATCTCTCGGTAAACGCCTTGAGATCAACCTTGACGCCGGTCAGTTGCCGGCAGAGTTGGCGGAGGGGCTTTTCCTGAATGTAGCCGTTGGAGATCATCACGCTCCCGATGCCGTGCTGGCGGGCCAACGCAGCGGCATCATGCATGTACTCGTAGAAGACAACCGGCTCGGAATAGGTATATGCGATCGTGGGGCAACGCCACTGTCTGCACTCGGCGACCAGCCGTCGGGGTAGCCACAGCCAACTGTCAACCTGCTCCGGGCGGAATTGGCTGATTCGCCAGTTTTGGCAGAACTTGCACTCGATGTTGCAGCCGGCGGTGGCGATCGAGTACGCAGGTGTCCCCGGGAGATAATGAAATAGGGGTTTCTTCTCAATCGGGTCCACGTTGCGCGAGCAGAGAGCACCGTACACGAGCGTCTGATACTCCCCGCCCTGGTTTTCGCGGACGCCGCAATAGCCGCGCTCCACGTCGGCCACCGCGCACTCGCGTGGGCAGAGCGTACACTTGACCTGATTCTGCTCGAGCTTTTCCCAGAACATGGCCGGATGCCGGGCGACGCCTTCGAGCTTCGGCCCGGCCAGCGCCCCGGTGCCAGCCGCGTCCTGCTGAGCCAGGGCAAGCCCGCTTCTTCCGAGTGCACAGGCGGCCCCACAGGCCAGACCCCATCGAAGCAAATCGCGGCGCGACGGACGATCAGAGCACGGCTGACACAGCCGTGCCACTCGGGGGACGAGAAGGTTCTCGAGGTTGTCCACGTTACACCTCGACCCGTTGGATCTTGCTCAGGTCGGCCACGCCCAGCCCGCGGGCGGCGGCGGTGGCAATGTGCTTGGGCGGCTGGCCTTCCTCCGCGAGGGACTTGAGCCCCTTTTCCTTACGCTGCGTCTGGAGCAAGTGGGCGGCGACAGCGTCGGCCGCGACGAAGTCGCTGCTGACAATCAGCCCGCCGAACGGCCAAGCGAAGCCGGGGTGCTTGCCCGGGCCGGCGTGGTACTGCGCCCGCGTGCCGTCCACAACGGTCAGCCGCCATTTCGGGCGGATATACCGGTGCGACACAACGTCCACTACATACGGGTCACAGTTGTTGTCGTGATACTTGTTGGGGTTATGGATCGCACCGTAAAAGTTCTTCATGCCCAGGCTGGCACCGGCCAAATTGTGATCTTTGAGCACCGGGACAGAGATCAACGTGTCCACCTGCTCGGCGACGATGCGCGAGAACCACGAGCCGATCTGCCCGCTACTCTCGATCCGCTGCTGATATCCTCCGCCGCGAACGGTCTGGTCGGCGTCCGTGCCGCGACACTGCACGCCGCGGCCCGACTTGTTGAGCTTGAAGCCGGCTTCGCCCAGCTCGTAGTCCAGGCGGTCCCAGATAATGATGTTCTCGGCCGGCACGCCCGCTCGGCGCAGGCCGGCGGCGATCGCGTCAACCACGGCCGGCTGCGTCGAAAGCCCCAGCGTATTGACCTTGATGCCGACACGGTTCTTCGGCGTGAACAACTGGCGCCAAGCGGCGGCAGCATCCGGGGCGTTGGTGAGCCGCTGCATCGCCGCATCGAGGAGTCTGCGCAGCAGCTCACGGTGCTCGTCCACCTTTCCGCGCGTCAGCTTCTCGTCGCGCGCGATCACCACGCGTGGAGGCGACTTGCCTGCTCGCTGGCGCGCTTTGGGTGGTTCAGCGCGACATCCGGGCGTAGCGGTACCGCCGAACACGACGCCGGCCGCGGCCGCGCCGACCTGCGCCAGGAAATCACGCCGCGAACGTTCGCGCGCCATGAGTGGAGCCTCCGGCTAGGGGTTCGCCAGCGACGACGGGTGGTCCACCTCTTCAGCCAAATGGCCCGCACGGCGGACCCTACTCCTGCTCGCCGAATACTTCCGTCTCGAACAAATGTATCTCGGCCTCCGCTTGTCTCCATCATGCCGGACAACTACTTGAGAGCTGCCTGCACTCCCTCGTAAACCCGCTCTGCCGCCGCCACGGCCTGACGAGCCTCCTGTTCCGACGGCTCCCCCGCCGCAACCGGATACCTGAGCATCACCGCGTAGGGTGTCAGTAACCGGCAATCCGCTTCCAACGCCGCTAGCGGTCCGCCGCCGGCGACGGCCTCAGCCAGCAGCGCCTCCAGATTGTGGGTACGGCTCACAGTCTGTCCGCGCGAAACCACAAACGCCTTGAGCATCTTTTCCGCCGCCTGCTGCGCGTGAAAGCAGATCGTATCCCACGGCACCTGCTCGGCACCGAGGTTATTCCGGATGTTGAGCAGGTCGCTTTCGGCCTTGGCGATCCAGGTTCGCGGATCATCGGGGTTGTTCATACAACACCTTGCCTTGCGACTCGATTAGCCGGACGAGCGAGTTGCGGTATTGGCGTTGCTGCTTGACCTCCTGTGGTGTGTACACGACCACGTCCATGTCCCACCGATGCAGCCCGAACAGCCCGTTGATCACCCGCACCCGCTGTGCCGGCGGGTCGTGAGTCTCCATTTCTACCATCAGGTCTAGGTCGCTGTCCGGGCGGGTCTCACCCCGCGCCCGACTGCCAAACATCACGATCCGTCGCGGGCGGAACGCCTCGACGATCTTCCGGACAATCTCCTCGATCGGCGGCTCCATCATGAGTAACTCTGCTCTCTGTCACCTACTCCGGCTCGCCGAATACTTCCGCCTCAAAGGAGTATATCTCCGCTTCGGGCCGCTTCCAGGCGTCGAGCGGGAGACGGGCCTTGCGGCACGTCTGGGCCAGGAATTCCGTGCGCGTCCAGCCGCGCTCGTAGGCCACCTGCGGCAGCAGCACGCCCCGCTGCCGTGGGCCGAGCGAGATCAGCAACCCGTGCTGCCCGACGACGATCTCGTCGGTGTTAACCACCCGCTTCATCGGCGTCAGATAGCTGATCTCGATGTGGAGCTGGTCCAACTCCGCGGCGGTGACCGGGTTGCTGACGAAGCGGCGGTCCTGGCAAGCGGACACGGCGTTGCGAATGACGGCTTCATAGAGCGGCCCGGTAGCCTCCATGTTGCCGATGCACCCGCGCAATTGGCCACGGTTTTCAAGAGTGACAAAGCAAGCGCCGTCGTTGCGCAGGGCCGCCGGAAGCTTGTCGGCCTCAACCTTCGGCGGCTGTTCGCCCTTCAGGAACCTCGCGACAGTGGCACGGGCGATGCGAAGGAGTTCGGCGTGTTCCCGCTCGCCCAGCGTGCCAGATCGCTGCGTGAACACGAACGACTGGTACGTGACGGGGTTGCTCCAATCGCCGGTTATCTTGCCTGAGGTATCGTAGGCCGTGCGCACGCCTTGCGCTCCGCCCTTCATGGACATGATGCGCAACAGGAGTTTGATCGGACCGCGGCCGCAGATCGTGTCGCGCGTCTTGGCGAGGTGATCGGCAAAGCCGTCGTAATCGCAACGCGCGAGCGGCGCCGCAGCCTGGTCAGCCAGTTCACGGATTCCGTTCGGCACGTTTTCCCTGAACGGCTGGTAGCCGAACCTCGGGCCGAAGTGGGTGAAGTCGCTGCTGGCCACGAGCAGGGTGTCTTCGTCAACCCAAGGGATGATGGCCTGGGCGGTCGCGGCGAAATCGCGGTCCGACATCCGCCCAACCAGCAGCGGGACCAGCGAGAAGTCCTTGAGGACCCGCTGCAAGAACGGCAGTTGCAGCTCCAGCGAGTGCTCGCGGGCGTCAACCCACCGGTTCGAGCTGAACAACGGGTTGCTTAACAGGCGGTCGCAAACCTCGCGGTCGATCGGCACCTGGCCGAGTGGCGTCGCGTAGGCCGTCAGCTCCTTCGGCACATCCACCCCGTCGTACCGGCCGGTGTTGCGATGGCTGAACGCCAGCACTATGACACGTTTGTACGTGTGGCCGCGCAGGCACGCATACCCGGCCGCCGCCGCGGGCGCGCTATAGCGGTAGCCCGCATGGGGACTGATCAGCGCCAGGGGCTTTTTGGAGACCTTCGGTGGCGAGGCCCGCGCGAGCAGGTCGTCAACCGTCTTCGTCAGCGCCGCCGGTTCGCCCGGGTACCAGCCGCCCGCGCAGTAGGCGGGGCGCACCTTCGCGGCATCCTGGGCGACGACAACCTGGCTGAGTAAGACCGGCCAGACAACGCTCGCCACCACTGCCGATCGTAGAGGCCGTCGCGTGCTCATAGCTCATAACTCCGTAGCACCCAAGGCCATCATTCTACCACAACGCCGATTGCGCTTCGAAGTCCCCCTTTTCCCAGGTTGCCGGGGGCGGCGTGCGTGTGCCCGGGCCGGCTTTGGCTCACTGTCTGAACGTGGCCGCGACCCGCTCGGCCAGTCGTTGGGGCAGTCCGTCACGATTCTCACGCGTTACCTGCCAGACCTCCGCGTCGGACCTGGCCTTTACCTCGGCGATGAATCCCCCGCCGGAAGCGCCCACCGTGGCAACGATGGGCGTGGGGCCATCGAGCAGTTTTCGCACAGCGTTGACGAACCGGGCCGAGAAACACTCCATCTTGCCGATCTCGTCGATGAGCAACACGTCGCACGAGCGGGTCAGTTCCGGCAGCACGAGCTGCTCGAAGGCGGAAACGTCCACGCCGTACCTTCCGACGCGCTGGCGACTTTGCAGCCCTACATGGGCCAGCACGCCCGACGCGCCGGAAAACGTCGTGGCCCCGAAGCCCTGGCGCTGCCCGCCTTCGCGGATCTCCCCGGTGTAGAACCCGGCAATGGTTCTGTTCGACAGCAGGTCGGCCAGCCGCGTGATCACCGTGGTCTTGCCGACGCCGGGACGGCCGGTGAGCAGGATGTTTGTCACCGCGGTCTTTGCTTTGTCGGCTCCGTTGCTCATCGCACGCACGTCGGTGTGAGGTACCATTCGACCGCCCAGCCCTTGTCCGCGGGGTTGATCTTGAGGACGGCCGCGTTGACGAACCGGACGGGTGCCTTTTCTGCGTCACCCGTTAGCAACAGTCCCGCCAGTCCCGCCAAGTGCGGCAAGTGGCCCACCAGCAGAAGAGCCCCGTCCCGCTCACGCTTCGCGGCTAGCTCCTCATAGACCACGCGCGGATCATCTTTGGGATTCATACCCTCACGAGCAGTCGGCCTGCCGTGCGGACAAAGCGCCCGCGCGAAGATTTCCGCGGTCTGTTGCGCTCGGGGCTTGCCGCTGTGGCGAACCTCCGCGATCGGCGGGTCGATGAGATGAGTATCCAACGCCGCCAAATGGTCGGCCATCTTCGTCGTCGCCGCCCGACCCTGCTCACTCAGCGGCCGTTGCGAATCCTGCTCGGCGGAAAGCGCCTGTCCGTGCTGAACCAAGTAGACGTCCATAGCAATACTCCGTCAGGCCTGTCAACCGCCGCCCCGATGCCTCACGAGCCGACTGCTTCCATCAATTGGCGGGCATTGTCCACCGCGTGGCCGCCAATGTCGTTGTTGTAGTAGACGTACACGTCCTTGCCGTTGGCCAGCCAGGCGCGAACTCGAGCGGCGTCAGCGCCGATGTGCTTCGACGTATAACAGCCGCGATAGCCGCCGCCCGGGCCGTGGCGACGGACGTATACAAAGGGGGCCTCGTTCGGCTCGGTAATCGGACAGCGCGGCAAATCGGCCAGGCATAGGGCGGCCTTGTGCCGCGTCAGCAACGCGTAGACCTCATCACATAGCCAATCCGGGTTGCGGAACTCGACCGCCACTCTCCAACGTTGGGTGCGAGAAGGGATTCTCGCACCAGCGGCCCCGGCGCCTTTCTTCAACACCGTCAGGAACTTGTCCAGCCGGGCCACGTCCTTCCGCAGCGAGGGCGGCAACTGCACCAGCAGCGGGCCGCGCTTCGGCCCAAACTCGTTCGCGACGGCCAGAAAGTCGCCCAGCTCCGAACCGCAGTCCACCAGCCGCTTGACGTGCGTGATCCGTCGCCACAGCTTGACGGCGAAGCGGAAGCGCCCCCCGGTCACGGCCCGCCAGCGAGCGACGAACTCCGGCTTGGGCAGGCGGTAGAAGGACGAGTTCAGCTCGACCGTGCTGAACTGCTCGGAGAAGAAGCCCAGCCACTCGCCCTGCTTGAGCCCCTTCGGATAGAAACGCCCCTTCGCCCAGTGGGCGTAGCTCCAGCCGCTCGTCCCGATGTAGCACTTCCCGCCAGCCATGACGGCCATTATCTGCAGCCGTGCCGGACAATACAAAGCCCTTCGTGAGAGAAACGAGCCGAAGCAGGCAGGGCTGCCCCAGTTTTCGAGGCGCAGATCGGGCCGTAGACAAGCAGCCGCAGGTTCACTGACGGGACGCGGTGGCAGCGTCCACTCAAGGCCGGTATGATAAACGGAGGCTCTAAGCCACAGGCCACATAGAGAGTGCTACGCCTATATGGAACTGCACCTCCTGCACGTTGCTGGTCGGAGCTGACGATGCAGAGGCCTCGCGCACTCGGGCTGGTTTCCGCCCTGATCGCGTTGGTAACCTCCCCGACCGCGAAAGCCGCCGGCCTATTCCCGATCCCCCCGGTCCCACTCCGGGTACTCGTTGCCGACGCGGACCTCATTGTCATCGCGAAGGTCGAGAGGATTGAGGAAGACCAGGATGGGCGCTTCGCTGACAAGCTGGGGCTTGAGCACCGCATCGCTGTGCTTGGAGTTGACACAGTCTTGAAAGGCCGGGCCGATTCGGGCTCCTCGCTGAGAGTCCCATTCCCCGCGCACTTGGGTTGCCCGGCGCCGCCTCGCTATCCGCGGCTGTCCTGAGAATCAAGCAGCCGCCTGGGGCTACCCGAGTCTGCGAGGCCTACGTTTTGGGGTGGGCATCCCCGCTCGGCAGGCGTGAGGACGTGAGTTGATGGAACGACGAGAATACCGTGTACCGTTGGTGGCCGTTGGGTTCGTTACCGTCAGCCTTGCCGCGGCAACAGCACAGCAGTCCCGCCCGCAGCCGGTCGAAGGCGACTGGCCCATGTGGGGGCGCTGCGCCAACCGCAACGCTGCCAGCGCCCAGACGGGGATCCCCGCCGAATGGGAGATTGGCACTGGAAGAAATGTCAAGTGGGCCGCCCGGCTCGGCACACAGACCTATGGATCGCCGGTCGTCAGCAACGGCCGCGTTTACGTGGGAACGAACAACGGCGGCAGATTCCGGCCACACAGTAAGGGTGACAAGGGCTGCCTGCTCTGCTTTGATGCAAACGCGGGCCGGCTGCTCTGGCAGGCTACGCATAACAAGCTACCGACCGGGGAGGTCAACGATTGGCCGGAGGCGGGTATCGCCTCGACCCCGTATGTCGACGGCGAGCGCGTCTACTACGTCAGCAACCGTTGCGAGCTCGTCTGCGCCGACGTCCAGGGCTTCTACGACAACGAGAATGACGGCCCGTTCACCGACGAGCAGTTCACCGAGAAGCAGGACGCCGACTTCGTCTGGATCCTGGACATGATCGGAGAGCTGGGCGTGTTCCCCCACATTCTGGCGATGAGCTCGCCCGTCGGTGCGGGTGATCTTGTCTTCGTCTGCACCGGCAACGGCGTCGGGGAGGACTACGAGAGCATCCCTCTTCCAGTGCCTGCTCCGCAGGCCCCGTCGCTAATCGCCGTCGACAAGACTACCGGCCAGATCGTCTGGCAGCGCAACGATCCGGGAACGAATCTACTGCACGGGCAATGGTCATCGCCGGCGTATGGTCTCGTGGACGGCGTGCCACAGGTTGTCTTCGGCGGTGGTGACGGCTGGTGCTATGGCTTCGACCCAAGGACCGGCGAGTTGCTCTGGAAGTTCAATCTGAATCCCAAGGACGCTGTGTGGGGCCCCGGCGGCCGCGGCGGTACGAAGACCTTCATCGTCGCCACACCCGTTATTCACGATAACAAGGTGTTTCTGGGGGGTGGCAATCAGCCGGCCTACGGTGAAGGTCCCGGTCAGCTTTATGCCATCGACGCGACTCAGCGCGGCGACATCACCGATAGCGGGAGGGTTTGGCTCGTGGGTGGCAGGGAATTCGGCCGCACGGTCTCGAGCGTGGTGATTGCCGACGGATTGCTATACGCCGTCGACGTCCCCGGCCTTCTCTACTGCTTTGACGTCAAAAGCGGGCGACGGCACTGGCGGCATGACATGGAGGCCGACGTGTGGGGCTCGCCCATCGTCGTTGACGGAAAGGTAATGCTGGGCGACACGGATGGCGAAGTACATGTGCTGAAACACAGCAGGAAGCTGGAACCGTTGGCGGTAAACGAGCTGCGGCACTCGATGCGCACCACACCGACCGTTGCCAACGGCACGCTATACATCGCTACGCCGCGCTGGCTATACGCCATTGAGATGACGATACCTGCCGATATCGGCCCGGGGGCCGGCGTCAGGATTCCGACGATCGTCCTCGTCTTCGGCGCCCTGCTGATCATCGGGCTCGCTACCTGGCTTATGCTTCGAAAGAAGAGTCAGTAGGCCGCCTCTGCGCTGATGCCCCGCGCTTTCGAGCGTGGGGGACCGACTCGAATGCGA
>JAUWXH010000032.1 GCA_030616465.1 Planctomycetota bacterium
CGTAGGATCGCGGCTGGGGCGATTCGCACGTCATCGTCACACGCCGGACACGAGCTGCAAGACGCCATCTACGAGCAGGACCTTCAGCCCGGCGATCAGCAACGCGACACGATATAGCGCGAGGAAGCCTACCTCGGATAGCCGCTTGACCAGCTTCTTGCCCAGCAGCGTCCCGGGGATCACCAGCACGGCCATCATCAGCGTGACGAGCCCCAGTCCGGCGAGGTCCTCGTACGAGCGCAGGGCGAGAAAGGCGGGGATCTTCAGGAGGTGCCCCAGCGATTGGCACACTGCTTTCGTCGCGATCAGCCGCTCTTTGACAAACCCACGCCGGGCAAACAGCGGCGCGATCAGCGGCCCGATGGCTCCGACGGTGAGGGCGGCGGCGCCGGCCAACAGGCCCAGCAGCGGAAAGTCCCACCACGCGGAGTTGGTTTTTCCCGCCTCGGGCGTGGGCAGCACGAGCGAGGTGAGGATGTACAGGCCCACCAAGCCTTTCAGGTAGGGTTCGGCCCGTTCGGGTTGCCCGAAAGCCAGGAGAGCACCGACCCCGACAAGACTGCCGGGCACCAGGCCGATGCCGAATCGGCCGACGGTCCGCCAATCCACGTGGGCCAGAAACGCCAGCGTGCGGGTGGAGTTGCTGATGAGCTGGACGGTCCCGTGCGCGGGGATGGCTTCGGCGTGCGGCATGACGCAGAACAGCGCGGCGAGCAGCAGCATCCCGCCGCCCATCCCGATCATGCCCGACAGCGTAGCCGTCAGCAGGGCCACGATCGGCAAGATGACATACGCCGCAGAACCCAACTCGCTTCGCCGCCCTCAACGCGGTGCCGGGGTTGACACGTGTGCTTTGCCGGCCCCCGCTTCGGCACGTTGCTCCACACGGAGGCTCATGTCGATTCTATCGTGGCCGGCCGGTGTTGCGTCATCTTGGCGTGGCACGATCCGGCGGCTGACAGAGCTCAGGCATGTGACCACCAGCTTGCGCGCAGCTTGCGCAGCCCTGGCATTCTTGAGGCGGTCAGAACGGCGCGAAAAACGGGCGGCCGGATGACCCAGACCGCCCGTGCGGGGTTGGGAATGCGGCTGAGAGGATTCGAACCTCCACCCGGTTGCCCGGACTAGGACCTGACCCTAGCGCGTCTGCCAGTTCCGCCACAGCCGCGTGGCATCGGCGGTGGGGCGGCCGTTGCCAAACCCACGCCAACACAGCATGATACGATGGAGGCCGGGTGGGTCAAGATCGCGCGCTGCCGCGCTTAGCCGAGGTTGTGCTCGCGGGCGGTTGCGACGCTCGCGAGAACGGGCGGCGGGCTGACATACAAGAGTCGCTAACAGAACTGGGTGGCTCGCGTATCTTGCGCGAGTCTCACGGGCGGGACGGCGTGCGCGGGCGAAGAAGGGCGCCCGGCAGGGAGACCATTCGAAGACCATGAACGACGACGCTCAAACGGGATCGCTTTTCCGACCGCGGCGGCGGGACGGGGTGCGTGTCGTCGTCACCGGCCAGGTCGGCGTGGACAAAAAGCCGTTCCTGGAGAAGCTGGGCACACTGGCCGAATCGCGCGGCGACCCCGTACAACGCTACCACATCGGCGACATGATGTACGCCGAGGCACCCGACGTCGTGCCCGGACGGATTCTGGATTTGCCGCTGGGTCGGCTCAACGCCCTGCGGCGCTCGGTTTTCAAGGACATCCTGGCCCAGGTGGACCGCTACCAGACGGTGATCGTCAACACGCACGCGGCTTTCCGCTGGAAGCACGGGCTGTTCCCCGCCTTCGACCACGATCAGATGCTCGCGCTTGACGCGGACCTGTACGTCACGCTGGTGGACAACCTGGACGCCATCCACGAACAGCTCACCCGCGAGCACGACGTTCCGCACACGCTCAAGGACATCCTGGTGTGGCGGGAAGAGGAGATCCTGGCCACGGAGGTCCTGGCCAGCGCGGTGCGCGGGCACGGCTGCTTCTACATCTTCGCGCGCGGGATCGAGGACAACACGCTGGAATCGCTGTACCGGCTGATCTTCAGGCCGGAAACGAAAAAGGTCTACCCCTCGTTCCCGATGACCCACGTTATGGACCTGCCCAACACGCTGGCCGAGATCGACGCGTTCCGAGCCCAAATCAGCGAGCATTTCATCACGTTCGACCCCGGCGACTTAGACGAGAAGCGGCTGCTGCACGAGGCGGAGGCGGCCATGCGGAGGGGAAAGTCGAAATTCGAGATCGAGGTCAACGGGCGCCCGATGGAGTTTGACGCGGCCGAGGTGACCGGTGTGGCTCGCGACATCGATGCCCAGATTTACGCCCGCGACTTCAAGCTGATCGACCAGTCGGACATGATCATCAGCTTCATTCCCGAGCTGCCCAGCGGCAAGCCGGGGTTGTCGTCGGGCGTCGAGCGCGAGCTGCAGCACGCCCACGAAGCCACCAAGGAAGTCTACGTCGTCTGGCAGCCGAAAGCCGACCCGTCGCCGTTCATCACCGAGACGGCGACCAAGGTCTTCCGCACGACACAAGCGGCGCTGGAGCACTTCCAGTCGAAGGGGTACATCAAGGAGATCCAGAAGCCGCTGTTCCAGCAGGGTGACAAGCCGCGCGACCGCGGGCGGTTCGGGTAGCGCAAGCGGTGTGCCGCGGACGGACCGGCCTGCCTCGCGCCGTCGTGAGTCGCGCGTCGGTTGCCTGTTCACGGCGCAGGCGGCTCCCCGACCGCTTTCTCAAACCACTTTGTGATCCGCCGCTGGGCTTCGTCGAACTTCAGGAAGATCGTCTCCGTGTGGGCAGCCTCGGGGACGAGCCAGAATTCCTTGGGTTCGCGGGCGGCTTCGTAGAGCTCGCGACCCAGCTCCGGGAAGCAGATCTCGTCCTGGCCGGAGGCGATGACCAACAGGGCACGCGGCGCGAGCCGGTCAACGCAGTCGATCGGGTCGTAGTCGGCCGAGAGCGCGAGCCGCGCGGTCAACCCGGCCAGCCATTTGAACAGAAGCATCTTGCGCAGGTGCATGGCGGCGATTCGCCGATAGCTGCTGAAGGTGGAGTCCACCACGACGGCGCGCAGCTCGGGGCGTTCGGCCGCGACGGCAATGGCGACGGCGCCGCCGATCGACTGGCCGAACGCGAACACGCGCTGCGGGTCCACATCGGGACGTGAGAGCACGTAGTCGAGGGCGGCGTGGCCGTCGAGGATGGTGCCTTTGCGGGTGACCTTGCCCTCCGATTTGCCGTAGCCGCGATAGTCGAAGACGAGCAGGTTGTAACCGGCCCGTGGCAGCCAATCGGCAAAGGTGATGTGTCCGCTCATGTTCTCGGCGTTGCCGTGGAAGTGGACCACCGTACCCTTCGCCGCCCCTTGGGCACGTAGGAACCAGCCGGAGAGCTTGACGCCGTCAGATGCTTCGAACGTAACGTCTTCGTAATCGAGGCCGAGCTGATCGGGCGTGTGGAAGACCTCGCGGCTCGGATAGTAAAAGCAACTGTCGAATCCCACGATGAACTTACCCACGATCGCGATCAGTACGGCGACGCGCAGCGTCCATTTGAAACGTCGCCACCATCGTTTCCGCCGCGCCGGCTTGTCCGACGCCGTGCCGCTGGTTCGGTCCCGTTCGACGGGCATGGCGCGACGGATTGTACGCGATCGCGCCCGGGCCGTGGGACCGAGGGTGCTCGCCGAAGCGAGGGGTTTTCAGGGGAGATGCGGTCAGAGCGGGCTATTAAACGGGGGATCGCGTTGCTATATTCGGTTTGGCGAGGCCGCGGCGATGTCTCATGCGGTCGGAGATCACTCGTGAGCGTGCTGCTCATTTTGGTGGTTGGGGCGGGCGTTCTGATTCTGGGGGGGCGGTTTTACGCGCCGCTGATCGCGCGGGTGTTGGGCGAGCGGGCGGATCGGCGGACGCCAGCGGTGCAAATCAACGACGGGCGGGACTATGTGCCGACCCAGACGCCGGTGGTGTTCGCCCACCACTACGCCTCGATCGCCGGTGCGGGGCCGATCATCGGGCCGGTGTTGGCGATTTACTACGGCTGGGGCCCGGCGCTGCTGTGGATTCTGCTGGGAGGCGTGTTCCTGGGGGCGGTGCACGACTACGTGGCAACGCACATCGCGGTACGCGAAGGCGGCAAGAACCTGGCCGTCGTCACCCGACGCTACGTCGGCACCGCCGCGTTCGGGATGATGGTCGTCCTGCTCGTGGCGTTGCTGGTGCTGGTATGTGCGGCGTTTCTGGACCTCTCGGCCCGGGCGCTGACGTCCATGGTGCCGCTTTCGGTGCTGCAACTGCCGCACGACCAGACGTTGTTGCGCGTGCAGGAGGGGAAGGCGGTCATCGGTGGGATCGCTTCGACGTCGGTGATCGTGATTACGGCCTGCTCGCCGTTGTTGGGCTTCCTGTACCTGAAGCGCAAGACGCCCGTCTGGCTGTGCTCGCTGCTGGCGATTGGGATCTGTGCAGTCTCGATCTGGATCGGGCTGGAGTTTCCACTGCGGGTCTCGCCCCTGACCTGGAAACTGTTGATCAGCGGCTATGTGCTGATCTCGGCCGGGTTGCCGGTTTGGCTGTTCCTGCAAAGCCGCGACTTCATCAACGTGCACATTCTCTACGTAGGCTTGGCGTTTCTGGTTGTGGTGTTGGTGGCGGCGGGGCTCCGCGGCGGCGGAGAAGCCGCGGCGGCGGCAACGGCGATCCCAGTCAACAACTGGGCCGAAGCGAGCGCCCACCCCAAGTTCGGCCCGGGCTGGCCGGTGATGTTTGTCATGATCGCGTGTGGAGCCGTAAGCGGTTTCCACAGCCTGTGTGCCGGAGGGACGACCTGCAAACAACTGAAGACTGAGCCGGCCACCCGCCAGGTGGGCTACTACGCCATGCTGCTGGAGAGCTTTTTGGCGTTGTGCGTGGTGTGTTGCCTGATCGTCGGCTTGTCGCTGATCGACTATGAGCACTATCGGCTGGAAGAAAACAACCCGGTCTTGACGTTCGCCCTGAGCGTGGGGCGGAGCGCGCACGTCGGGCTGGGTCTGCCGATCTCCGTCGGTCTGGTTGGGGGCATGCTGCTGCTGGAAGGGTTCCTGGTAACGACGCTCGATACGGCGATTCGGCTGACGCGGTATATGATCGAGGAAGGCTGGGCGACGGTCTTCGGGCGTTACGACGTGTTCGCCGAGGACAGCGCCCGACAGCAGGCAGCGGCGAGCACGAGTACGGATGATGAGCGGGGCGCGGTCGAGCTGGCAGGCGCTGAGGGGCTGAGCGTCGAGAGGCCGGACCTGCGTGACGGCCGGCCCGGCCCCGTAGTCGCGACGCGGGGTGCGCCCCGCTGGGCCCTGCGGGCACTCAAGTACTACTGGGTGAATTCGGGAATCGCCGTCGGTCTGATGTTGCTGCTGGGACTGGGCAACGGCTATCAGGTGGTCTGGAAGATCTTCGGGGCGTCCAACCAGCTTCTGGCAGCGCTGACCCTAATTGTGGCTACCGGCTGGCTGGTCACTCGCCGCCGGCCCGTCTGGTACACACTGCTGCCGGCGATCTTCATGCTGGTGACGTCTGTAACGATGATGGTGCGTTTGTTGGCTACCGAGTTCCTGCCGGGCTGGCCGGAAACAGCTCCGTTAGCGATTACCGCCGTGGTGGTGCTGTTGATGACCGTGGGGATCGTCGCTTGCGTCGTCCGCCGCTGGGCGCGACGCGGAACTGTGCCCCCGGCAGCGGCCGAAGGGTAACCGAACGGCGAGCCGTGACGGACCGAAACAGTCAGACGGGCTGGGAAGCGGCTTCGATCTGCAACGGACGGCGCTCCGGCGACCTGCCTCCGAGAGCGGCCCCCCCCCAGCGAGCCATCGCTCTTGACCACATGGTGACAGGGCACGACAATGGAACATAGGTCACGGCTCATTCCCAATTCGACCGCACGGCCCCCGCCAGGCCGGCTCGTCTGTATCGGAGAGGCGTCGCGGGGTGCCCAGAACAGGCGGGAGCGATCATGGAGGCAGAGACGGGAGCGCGCAGCTCCCCAGGGGACGAACCGGCGAAGCGTACTGCGAACGCACCGGCCACGGGTGCGGGTGACGGACCGGCCGGCGCAGCGCGTGCGACCTCGTCCGCCCCCGGAGAAGGGCCGTCGGCCGGATCGGTGCTCCTCGCCGCGGTCGCCACCGCCGTGCTTGGAAGCACCATCCTGGGCGTTTGCGAGCACGCCCTGGCCACCATCTTCTTCGGTTCGCCAGACCAGGGGGAACCCTGCCCCTGGGACATCGTTTTGGCTGCCACGGGCCGCATGATCACCACGTATCTTCTGTTCTGGACCCCCGTGATGGTCGTGTGCGGCGCGGTCTATTGGCTGTTCGCCCGGCGGCGGACGAAGGCGGTAGCCGAAGCGCTTCTCCTGGCCCTTTTTGTTCTGCTGGCTACGCTGGTCGTCTTACCAGCGGATCTGGAGATGGTCCATCGCCTACGCGCGGCCGTCCTGATCCCGTCGGTCATGGGCGGGCTGGGCTTGACCTTGGCCGTGTACTCTCTGACGCGCCACATCCGCCGTCGGGTCGGAGTCGCGCGATTTCAGCGCTTGTTGGGGGTCGCGACCGGACTCGCAGTGATCGTCGTGCTCGTTACGGGCTTCTGCTTCGTTCGTTCCCCGTTGTTTAACCCCGGTGCGTACCGCGTGAACAAGCGAAGCACGCGAACCGCGACGCAAGCACGCCCAAACGTCTTATGGATCGTGCTCGACACCGTCCGTGCCGATCAGCTCAGCGTATACGGTTGCCATGCACCGACGTCCCCGTTCCTGGAGGAGTTCGCACGGCAATCCCTGGTCTTGGACCGGGCCATCGCCGACGGCATGTGGACCCTCCCGACGCACGCTTCCATGTTCACCGGCTTGGCGGGGCGCGCCCACGGCGTCGGGTACACGACGTTGCGGCTGGACGACTCCTTCCGAACGGTGTCTGACGCGCTGCGGGAAGCCGGCTACGCGACGGGGCTCTTCTCCAACAACCTGCTGGTGGCGCCCAAGAGCAATCTCTCGAAGGGGTTTGACACGTCGCTGGTGGTGTACCACTTTCGGCACGCGACGCGCTTCTCGCTGGCATTCCTTTGCGAGAAGTGGGGCCTCACGCCGCCGTGGCCGTGGCTGGACTTCGACTACGGCGCCGCCTTGACCAACGAGCTGGTCGCACGCTGGCTCGACGCCCACGCCGACGTGCCGGTGTTTGTGTTCATCAATTACATGGAGGCCCACCTCCCGTACCGCATCCCGCGACAATACCGCGAGATGTTCATGTCGGCGGATGAGGTACACCGTTCATTCGACTTGCGCCACCGTGTCTATGGGGAACTCGAGGAATGGCTCAACATCGACGCATTGATCGACGGCTACGATCATATGAAGCAGTCGGATCGTGAGGTGGTCAAGCGTCAATATGAGGCGGCGTTACGATACCTGGACGATCGCGTTCGCGAAGTGGTGGACATCTTCTCCCGGAGTGGGCGGGGCGACAACACGCTGGTGGTGATCACATCCGACCACGGAGAGTACCTCGACACGCATGGCATGTGGTCGCACCACTACCTGACGTACCAGGACGTGATACACGTGCCGCTGCTGCTGCGCGCGCCCGGTCGTGGGGCCCCGCAGCGCGTCGAAACGCTGGTGCAGCTATCCGATCTCTACCCGACCGTACTGCGGGCGGCCCTGGGGGCTGACGCCGCCCAGACGGGACTCAATACGCGCGATCTATTCGAGGTCGGCGCGAAGGGCGGCGAACACCGTATTGTCGTCAGCGAGTGTTTCGGACCCGAGCAGAGCGCCACCAAGCGTCTGCTGGCAAAGAACGATGCGCAGTTGCGACACCGTGCCACCCGGCAGATCGCCGCCGTCGGGTCGCGTTTCAAGTTCATCCGGTCGCGCGACGGAACGCGCGAGCTTTATGATCTCCTCAATGACCCTGGAGAGCTCGAGAACCTGGTAGCTTGGCGTCGGAGGCAGGCGCGGCACCTTGAGATGTACATCGACAGATGGCTTGCTGCGGTGCCGGTGCACAAACCCGAGCAACAGCACGGCCGGGTCGAACCTGACCCCCACATGCTCAAGGCGCTGAAAGGACTCGGTTACGTCGGCGACGACGACTGACCCTCCGTGGGCCGGGCAGGCCAGTGCAAGCGCTCGTGGCGGGCTCTAACCACTTGCGGTGCCTGCACTTTCCCGATCCGGCTGCCTATTGCGTGGCGCATCGAGATACTCAGACGGGCTGGCAAGCGGCTTCCATCTGCAACAGGCGGTGCTTTAACGTCGTGCCTCCGGGAGCGGAGAAGCCGCCTAACGACCCGTCGCTTTTGACCACGCGATGACAGGGCACCACGATCGGACAGGGGTTGCGGCTCATCGCCAACCCGACCGCACGGGCCCCGCCCGGCCGGCCGACCCGCTCGGCCAGCGACTTGTACGAGCCGGTCTGGCCGTAGTGCAGGCGGCGACACGCGCGCCAGACGTCCGTGTCGAAGCCCCCGTAACCGGTCCAATCGAGAGTGACATCGAATTCCACCGGCTCGCCTTCGAAATAGCGGCGCAAACCGTCGGCCAACCCGGCCATCAGTCGTCCGGTTTCCTCGGCATCCGGGAAGTGGCGGAGGATCTCACGTCGCAGCGCGCCAACCGCGCGACGTGGCAGGAACACCCGCCGCAAGCCGCGCTCGGAGCAAACGATGCCCACGTACCCGGCAGGCGTGTCGATGATGCGAAATCGCGGATTCATGCCCATCTCCTCTCAGACCGGCCGCCCGTTCGAACGCGTATCGTACGGAGCATCCGCGGTGCGCCAAGGTCTGATTTTGCGGGCCGGCAGTGAATCGGCACCGCCGGGGATCGACAGTGACGCGCGGCCTGCCGGGAACGAGTGGCGGGCACGGGAGGCCGGCGGCCCGTTATACTAAGGACGTTATGGACGATTCGGTCGTTGTCGTGCTGGTCGCCGCCGCCGCGGGCATCGTCGGACTCGTGCTGGCCGTGCGACTCTGGCAACGCTGGCGCTGGTCCGCGCACCTTTCCCGGCGGCGTAGAGAACTGCGCAAACAGCAGCGGGCAATCGACGCGCGGCAGCAGGAGATCGAGCGGCTAGCCGGCCGCATCGTCTCGACCAGCTCGACCACCACGATCGCCGGCTTCGAGATCGT
This sequence comes from Planctomycetota bacterium, assembly GCA_030616465.1. GTDB lineage: Bacteria > Planctomycetota > Phycisphaerae > UBA1845 > Fen-1342 > JAUWXH01. Next base: position 9,179 of record JAUWXH010000032.1, read on the forward strand.
GCGCCAGATCGAGGCGGTCTTCGCCGACGGTCATCCGTCGCAGAGCAAGGCAGTCGAAGCACTCAAGGCGCTGGCGGCTGAGAAAGGGGCGAACGCTCTGACCAACCTGCGCAGCGAGCGGCTGCCGAGCGGCAAGTGCGTGGCCCAGGGCGACGCGGTCGTGGTGAGACCGGTCGCAGAACGACGCGACAGCTCGCCGGCGGAGGGAGCGGACGAGACGGGAGCGGCAGCACCCGCGGATGATGGGCGTCCCACGTTCTGACGATCCGGTTTTCCCCCGCTTGCCGTGGACAGGGGGACCCACCCGTGCTCCGTTTGACAGTCTCCCCGACGAGCAGTAGGTTCAGGCTGGGCGGAGGAAAAGCGATGCGAAGCCGGCGGGATTCGGTTTCCCCGAGCAGCCTTCGACTGGGGACGGTGGGTGCGGGTCTGCTTCTGCTTGCCGCCGTCGCGTCCAGTCCGGCACAGGCCCAACGCGAGGGGCGCCCCGCCCGCCCGCCGATTCAGCCCCC
>JAUWXH010000247.1 GCA_030616465.1 Planctomycetota bacterium
CGCCGGAAACTGAGAACGGCCAGAGAGCTGCGAAAGCAGGAGAACATCAAGCTGCGACAACGCCTATTGCCCTGGACGGACGAGAAAATCGTCTCTTATCCAGAAAGGCTAACTGTCTCACTTTGACTGAAACAAATCAGAACTCCCTACTGAGAAGGGACGACAGCCATGGAAAACACGATTGCGTACCTGCGTGAGAAGCGGGAAGGACACCTGGACTGGATCAAGGATCTCTGCCGTATCCCCAGCATCAGCACCCAGACCGAGCACAAGGCCGACATCCGCGCCGCGCTCGAGTGGACCCGTGACCTGTGCGCGCGCCACGGATTTCAGGCCCGCATTCACGAGACCGGCGGCCACCCGTTGCTGTATGCCGAGTGGTGCCAGGCCCCCGACGCACCGACCTGCCTGGTCTACGGCCACGCGGACGTACAGCCCGCCGGCGACCTCAACCTCTGGGACGCCGACCCGTTCGACCCGGTGGTCAAGGACGATTGGCTGATCTGCCGCGGCGCGGCCGACAACAAGGGGCCGCTGCTGGCGCATGTCCGTGCTGCCGTCGCCTGGCTGGCAACGGCGAAGCGGCTGCCGGTCAACCTCAAGTTCCTGATCGAGGCCGAAGAGGAGGTCGCCTCGCCGAACCTCGGCCCGTTCATCGAGAAGAACAAGGACCTGCTGAGCTGCGACTACATCCTGATCTCGGATACCGGGATGTACGCCGACGGCTGGCCCACGATCACGTACGGCACGCGCGGCATCTGCTATAAGGAAATCCGCCTGTCCGGCCCCGAGCACGACGTGCACAGCGGCAGCTTCGGCGGCTCGATCGCTAACCCGGCCAACGAGCTCGCCAAGATCATCGCGTCGCTGCACGATGACGAGGCGCGTATCACGATCCCCGGCTTCTACGACCAGGTGGCGGACCCGTCTCCCGAGGAGCGCGAACTGATGGCCGCGCTGGAATTCGACGAGCAGGAGTACGTCGCCGAGCTCGGCAGCCCCGCCCCGTATGGCGAAGCCGGTTACAGCAGCTACGAGCGACGCTCCTGCCGCCCGACGCTCGACGTGAACGGCATCTACGGCGGCTACATGGCCGAGGGCGCCAGCACGATCGTCCCGGCCCGCGCAGGCGCGAAGATCAGCATGCGGTTGGTGCCCAACCAGACAGCCGCCGATATCGACCGCCTCTTCGTGCAAACCATCCGTCAACGCTGCCCGAAGACCGTGCGGCTGGAAATCCTCGACCACGGCGCGTGCGACCCATACATGGCCCCGCTCGATGCCGAGCCGATGCAGGCGGCCCGCCGAGCCTTGACCGAAGCCTTCGACCAGGACGTCGCCTTCATCCGCGAGGGCGGCTCGCTGCCGATCCTGCCGATGTTCAAGCGGGCTTTGCGGGCCGACAGCGTCTTGCTGAGCCTCGCCAGTCCGAGCTGCAACGCCCACGGCCCGAACGAGAAGGTGCGGCTGCCCGACCTCGATCGCGGGGCCGAAGCGATCGCCCGGTTGTTGGCCTACCTCGGGCGGTAGCGGTCGCTCCTGCGGGGAGAATCGCGCCCCGCCGTCTACGGATGTGGGCCACCCTATTGGTGCCCGTGGATGAAAGCTCGCCTACCTTGCCCGCACGGATGGACCTACTATAGCCGTCCAAATGGACGACCAGACCACACCCTCCGGGCAAGCGCGTGGACAACAGGTTGCGCTCTGGCTCGCCATCGCCAGCGTTGTTCTCTACTTCTTCGCCCTGACCGGGTTCAACGACCGTCCGATCGCGGACGAGAGCCATCACCTCAGAGGCATCCGCTGGTTCTGCGATGGAAACTGGCAACTCCCCGGTTTCCTGCCCATGCTCCCCGGCTACCACGTGCTTGCCAGCCTACCGGCCCGCCTCTTCGGTCCCGGATTGCTCGTCGCGCGTGCGTTCACCGTGCTCATGGGCATCGCCGCCACCCTGCTGGTACACGGGATCCTCAAGCGGACAAACCAGCCTCATCCTGCCGACACCTTGCTGCATTTCGCTTGGAACCCTTTGCTCTTCCCGTTCATGGCCCTGGCATACACCGACCTGCCCGCGGTGCTGTGTCTGGTCGCCGCGGTATACCTGCACGTTCGCCAGCGGTTCGCCCTATCCGCGCTGCCGCTCCTGTTCGCCTGTCTGATACGTCAGTCAAACGTCGTTTGGGTCGCGTTCATGGGCGCCTGGGCGGTCATCGAGCTTTGGGAGCAACGAGCGGCAGATACGCAACCTGAGGAAACGCCAAGGTTAGGCCGGCTTTTCCGCAGCGCCGTCCCACGCATCTGGCCACACATCACCCTGGGCGTCCTCGCGGTGGGATTCTTCGTTGGCCAGGGCGGCGTCACGGTCGGCAGGCTGCGGTTCAATCAACCGGGCGTCAACCCTGCTCAGTTCTACCTGTTCGCGCTGTTCGTCATTGTCTTATGGGCGCCGCTTTGGCTATCGTGTGTCCGCACCGAATGGCGCACGCTCTATCAGGCCGCCCTGACGCGGCCGTCGATCTGCGCCCTCGCGGCTGCCGGCGTCCTGGCGCTGGTCTTCAACTTCCAAAACTTGCACCCCTGGAACCAGGGGCTCTCGCACCTGCGCAACTGGCCGTTGGTGGGGATGTCGTCATCGCTGACGCTCCGGGTGCTCTTGGTCCTATGTATCGCCGGCGTGGCGCCGCTGGTCGTCCGCTTCACGCGGTCCCAGCCGCGACGACGGATGCTCGCCGCGGTCTGGCTGTTTTCTTTTCTGTTTCTGCTGCCGCAGCCGCTGGCCGACCCGCGCTATTACATCATCCCGGTGTTGTTCTTGAATCTGTTTGCCCGCTACCCGGCCTCGCAGGCCCGCCGGCTGACGATCTGGTACGGCCTGATCAGCGTGGCGGCGGCCACCGTCGCCTGCGTCTGGGGCCATCCCACCGGCGGCCTGTGGTAGAGCCGGTCTCGCCCTGTTGAGGATTGTCTTGCCGGCGTTGAGCGGAACGCTTGTGTCGGCAGGGTTGCCACGCATCATGCTTTCGGCATGCAAGAGCGGCTTCGCTGGCCTACGTGCTTGGTTTTTGCGGTCGGGGTGATGTTACGCGTGGGCCTTGCCATCGTGCGGTTGTTGGCCTACCTATGTCGCCCTGCGGGATCCGGCGACGCGCGGGGGCCAGGCTCCTGCCGAGCCGGCTCTGCCACCGCGAATCCGAGCTCAGCAGGAGCTTCGCCCTCCCGCCGGTGTCGCCGAATCGGGCACGCTCATATGGCCTTGTTCAGCTATCTCGCGCCGCCGTCTCGATCTAACATGGCTCTCTAAATGGACGACCAGAACACACCCCTTCGCCAGGCGCACCACGGGCGTGGCGCGCTGTACGTCGCCATGGGAAGTGTCGGGCTGTACTTTCTCGCGCTGGCGCTCTTCAACAACCGGCCTATCGCCGACGAGGGCTACCACCTGCGGGCTGTTCAGTGGTTCTGCGACGGCCACTGGCTGCCGCCGCACTTTCTGCCGATGTTGCCGGGCTATCACTTGCTTGCGCTCGTCCCGGCCAAACTCTTCGGTACAAACGTCCTGGTTCTGCGGGCCTTCAACCTGGTGATGGCCTGGGCGGCGATTGCACTGGCATATGGGATTATCCGGCAAACGAACCAACCCAACGCCGGCGATGCGCTTCTGCGCTTCGCCTGGAATCCCGTGCTGTTCCCCTGCATGGTGCTGGTCTACACCGATTTGCCGGCCCTGCTCTGGGTCGTCGCCGCTGCGTACCTTTATTGCCGTCAGCGGTTCGTCCTCTCTGCGCTGGCGCTTCTGCTCGCCTGCCTGATGCGGCAGTCATCCATCGTTTGGGCCGGGTTAATGGCCGCATGGGCTGCGGCCGACGTTTGGCAACAACGGCGAAGTGTTCGGCAACGGCACGGCAGCAGGGGTGATTCCTTGACAGTTACCGTGGGGCGATTTGTGCAAGCCGCCACGCGACGCGCCTGGCCGTACGGCGTGCTGGGCGCGACGGCAATCGTGTTCTTCGCACTCCGAGGTCAGGTCACGTTCGGCTCCGAGCGGGCGAATCGACCGGCCTTTAACGTGGCCCAATTCTACCTGTTCGGACTTTTTCTCGCCTTGCTGTGGACCCCCGTATGGTTGGCCTATCTACGCCGCGAATGGGAAACCGTCTTTCGTCCGCGCCTGATGCGCGCATCGGGGGTTGGGGTTCTTACGGCGGTCGTCGCGCTGCTCGTACTGACGTATGAGAACCCGCACCCCTGGAATCAGGGACTCGATTATCTGAAGAATTGGCCGCTGGTCATGATGTCCGACTCCCTGGTCTGGCGCACGCTCGCGTGTCTGGTCATCGTGGCCGGCGGGTGTGCCGCTGTACGTCACATCTGGCTTCAGCCGCAGCGGAGCATGCTGATCATCGTGTTGCTGTTCGTGCTTGTCTTTCTGCTGCCCCAATCGCTGGCCGAGCCAAGGTACTACGTTGCCCCGGTGTTCTTCATCAACCTTTTCGCGCGCTACAGGGCCCGCGAGGCTCGTCGACTGACA
>JAUWXH010000500.1 GCA_030616465.1 Planctomycetota bacterium
CCTTGCCCCACCGCTAGCGCTGCGCGATAATCCCCGCTCCTAGGAACCAGCCAGAACGCGTGCCGCGGGCTTCAGCCCGCGCGGAGCAGCCGCGCAGGCTTCAAGCCTGCGGCTCGTCACAGCGGGTGTGGTTATGAGCAACGGCGGCAGCTACGATCCGCACGCGATCGAGCCGGGGATCTACAAGTTCTGGGAACAGGGCGGCTACTTCCACGCCGAGCCCGACCCGAACCGCAAGCCCTACGTGATCGACATCCCGCTGCCGAACGTGACCGGCTCGCTGCACCTCGGCCACGCCCTGAACAATACCATCCAGGACATCCTCATCCGCTACAAGCGCATGTGCGGCTATAACGCGATGTGGATGCCCGGTACCGACCACGCCGGCATTGCCACCCAGGCCGTCGTTGAGAAGCGGATCTACGAGCAGGAGGGGAAAACGCGCCACGACTTTCAGCGAAAGGACTTCGAGGCGCGCATCTGGGCGTGGAAGGAGAAGTACGGCGGCGAGATTCTCCAACAGCTTCGCCGGATCGGCTGCTCCTGCGACTGGGAGCGGACGCGCTTCACGCTCGACGAAGTGTGTGCCAAGGCCGTCTACGAGGTCTTCTTCCGCTGGTTTAGCGACGGGCTGATCTACCGCGGGCTGCGCTTGGTGAACTGGGACGCCCACCTGCAAACCGCCGTCGCCGATGACGAGATCGTCCACGAAACGGTCCAGGGCCACCTGTGGCATTACCGCTACCCGATTGAGGGACACGACGCGACTGGGCCCGACGCCAAGCTGGGCGAGGACTACCTGGTCATCGCGACTACGCGGCCGGAGACGATGCTGGGCGATACCGCCGTCGCCGTGCACCCCGACGACGAGCGCTACCAGCACCTGATCGGCAAGAACTGCATCCTGCCGCTGATGAACCGGCCGATCCCGATCATTGCCGACCCCATCCTGGTCAAGCCGGAGTTCGGCACCGGCTGCGTGAAGGTCACGCCCGGCCACGACCCCAACGACTACGACTTTGGCCAGCGCCACAACGTGGAGATGATCAACATCCTCACGCCGGACGGGAAGATCAACGAGCGCGGCGGCGCGTACGCCGGGCTGACCATCTACGAGGCACGCAAGAAGGTGGTGGCGGATCTCGAAGCGCTGGGCTTGATGGAGAAGATCGAGCCGTACGAGACCGAGATCGGCCACAGCGACCGCAGCAAGACGCCCATCGAGCCGATGCTGTCCGAGCAGTGGTTCATGCGGATGGGCCAACTGGCGGACATGACGATGGACGCCGTCCGCGACGGGCGCGTCAAGTTCTTCCCCGAGCGCTACGCCAAGACGTACCTCGACTGGCTGGGCGAAAAACGCGACTGGTGCATCAGCCGCCAACTCTGGTGGGGGCACCGGATTCCGGTCTGGTCCTTTGAGTTTAGCACTGAGGGGAAGACCGCGCTACTGCGCGGCCATCGCGGCATGCCCGAGCGCGATCGTGAAGCCTTGAGACTCTTCAGAGCGCTGGCGGAGCAGTGTCCGAATTCGGTGGCCGCGCGAGCCTTCGAACAGATGCCCTATTTGGAGGGTATGTCACTCGAGGATCGCCGAGCAGCACTCGAAGAGCGCGACAAGCCAGGTGTTGTGGTGAGGCCTGTTCCAGCGGTGCTCGAAGCGAGGCTGTACATTTGTCTTCGCGATCCGGGCGATCCCCTCATCGCGCAACTGGAAGCAGTGGGCTTCGAGCAGGACCCGGACGTGCTGGACACGTGGTTCAGCTCGGCGTTGTGGCCGTTCAGCACGCTCGGCTGGCCGGATGATTACGGACGGGGTCCCCGCGATCCGAGCCGCGACCGTGAGGGAGCGGACGAAGGCGCTGAATCGCTTGCTGACGCGCGCGGCTCGGACGAACCCACGGATCTCGACTATTTCTATCCGACCAGCACGCTGGTGACCGCGCGCGGGATCATTACCCTCTGGGTGGCTCGCATGGTGATGACCTCGCTCTATTTCAACGACTGTGTGCCGTTCGAGCACGTCCACATCCACCCCATCATCCAGGACGGGCAGGGCCGCACGATGAGCAAGTCGCTGGGCAACGGCGTCGATCCGCTCGACATCATCGAGCTGGTCGGCACCGACGCGATGCGCTTCGCGCTGGCCCAGATGGCGACCGAAACGCAGGACGTGCGTATGCCGGTCAAGCCGGTC
>JAUWXH010000540.1 GCA_030616465.1 Planctomycetota bacterium
GCGCGCCGCCATCGCTGCGGCCGAGGTCGGCGACGCCGTGCTCGGCGACGACCCAACCGTCAACCGGCTTCAGGAACATATGGCGGAACTTTTGGGCAAGGAGACATCGCTTTTCGTTCCCTCCGGCAGCATGGCCAACCAGGTCGCCATCCGTTCAGCCACCGAGCCCGGCGACGAGATCATTCTCGACATCAACACGCACAGCTATAATTTTGAGGCCGGCGCGCCCGCAGCCCTGTCGGGGTGTAGCGTACGCATACTGCACGGTCGCCGCGGCGTGTTCACGGCGCAGGATGTCGAAGCGGCGATCCGCCCAGCCGACCATCACTACGCGCGCTCACGACTGGTGATCATCGAGAACACTAACAATCGCGGCGGCGGTACTATCTGGCCGCTGGAAGCAGTGCGAGGCATCCGGGAGGTCGCCACCCGCCACGGATTGCACGTGCATCTCGACGGTGCCCGGTTGATGAATGCCTGCGCCGCGACCGGACTCAAACCCACCGATTACACGCAGTATGCGGACTCGGTCTCGATGTGTTTCTCGAAGGGGCTCGGAGCGCCCGTCGGGTCCATCGTGGCCGGCTCGAACGCGTTCGTGGACCGCTGCCACCGGTTCCGCAAGATGTTCGGCGGCGGCATGCGCCAGGCCGGGATTCTCGCGGCGGCAGCGCTGTACGCCGTCGAAAACAACATCGAGCGACTGGCCGAGGACCACGCCAACGCGCGCCGCCTCGCCGAGGCCATCGCTGAGCTGCCGGGCATCCGCCTCAACCCGGCCGAGGTCGAGACGAACATCGTGATCTTCGAGGTGGACGAGCGGCTGGGCTCAGCGGCCGAGTTCGTCCAGCGGCTTCGCGAGCACAACGTCTGGATGCTGGCCACCGGCCCGAGCAAGGTCCGGGCCGTTACCCACCTGGACGTCTCGCACGAGCAGATCGATCAGGCCATCGCCGTCTTCCGCCAGCTTTGTACCTCCGCAACGGCAGCATGAAGATCAACCCGCTGCACACCTGGCCGCGTACGCCAAAGGCGACCGTCGAGCTCCAACAGAAACTAGCTGCGCGGGTCCGGTTATGTCCCCTTGCCCCCGACGCGCGCGTCGTAGCCGGTGCGGACGTGGCCTTTTCGCCCGATGGCAGCCAGGTCATCGCCGGCGTCGTGGTGTGGGACCTGGCCACGCGGACGGTAATCGAGCAGAGACTCGCCCGCCTCGCCTGCCGCTTCCCCTACATCCCCGGCTTGCTGAGCTTCCGCGAGCTGCCCGCCGTTCTGGCCGCGTTCCGCAAACTGCGAGCTGAGCCGCAGGTCGTTTTGTGCGACGGACAAGGGCTCGCCCATCCGCGCCGCGTCGGCTTGGCGTGTCACCTTGGCCTGTGGCTCGAGCGCCCGACCGTCGGTTGTGCCAAGTCCCGCCTCTGCGGCACCTACGCCGAGCCGCCGGTCGAGAAGGGCGGGTTCAGCCCCCTCTTGCTCGATGGCGAGCAGGTTGGCGTCGTTGTGCGGACGCGGACCGCCGTCAAACCCCTCTTCGTCAGCCCCGGGCACCTCTGCGATCACGAATCCGCCGTATGCCTGACGCTCGCCGCCACCACGCGCTTTCGCCTTCCCGAGCCCACCCGCCTGGCCCACCAACTCGTCACCCATGCCCGAACTGCCCCGTGACCAGGACACTTCGGCAGACCGGAGATCATACGCATTACCTGTCAGATTCGCGCTTCCCCAACGTAGCGTCTGGGCTCCGTCTTGGGCGTGGGAATATGAACGCCCGTGGCCACCACCAGCGGGTCTCAAAGCGGTACGTCGGGTCCCCGGACCACTGCTGTAAACATAGCGTTGGTTTCTGATTTTTCATCTTCTCTGGTGCCCAGTGATGAGGCG
>JAUWXH010000101.1 GCA_030616465.1 Planctomycetota bacterium
GCACGGCGTGTTTGTGGCGGCGGCCGTTCACCCGGACGTATTCAACGCCGAACACGAAGTACTCGTGCAAGCCTTGCTCGAGCCACTGACTGTCGCGCTACAGAACGACCGGCGGGTTACCGAAATCTCGACGCTGCGCGATGCCGCAGAGGCCGACAGGCTATCGCTGCTGCGTCGACTCGGCCGTGATGCGATTGTGGACGCGATCGTCGGGGCCGAGTCCGGGCTGAAAAGCGTCATGGAACGCGTGGACCTCGTGGCGCCCTCGGATCTGCCAGTGCTCATCCTGGGCGAGACCGGCTCGGGCAAGGAGGTCATCGCCCGCGCGATCCACCAGCGCTCGTCTCGTCACGGCGGGCCGTTTCATCGCGTTAACTGCGGGGCCATTCCGTCCGAGTTGATCGATTCCGAGTTGTTCGGCCACGAAAAAGGCAGCTTCACTGGGGCGACATCGTTGCGGAAGGGATGGTTCGAACGGGCGGACGGTGGATCCCTGTTTCTCGACGAGGTCGGTGAACTATCGCACGCCGCACAGGTCCGCCTGTTGCGTGTCCTTCAGGACGGCACGTTCGAGCGGGTTGGCGGTCAGCGCACTTCGACCGTTGATGTCCGCGTCATCGCCGCCACGCACCCCGACCTCCAGGTCAAGGTAGCTGATGGCCGCTTCCGTCAGGACCTCTGGTACCGCGTTGCCGTCTTTCCCATTGAGCTTCCGCCGCTGCGGGACCGTCGGGAAGACATCCTGGCGCTGGCCAACCACTTCGCACAGCGGTCCGCGCGCCGCTTTGGTTTCATTGCGCTGACGGTCTCACCCGAGGACCTGCCACTGCTCCTGGCGTACTCGTGGCCCGGCAATGCTCGCGAGCTGGCCGCGGTGATCGACCGCGCGGTGATCCTCGGACAGGGCAAGCGCTTGGAGATCGCCAAGGCCCTGGGCATGCCGCTCAGACCCGGCGGTGTCCGACGTGTGACGAGTGACAACCATACCGACGTGACCCGGGCGTCCGATGAATCCAAGCCGAGGTCGTTGGCCTCGCAACGGCTGGACGATGTGATGCGGGAGCACATCGAACGGGTGCTGGCAGCCACGCACGGCAAGATCGAAGGGCCCTTAGGAGCGGCAGAAGTACTGGCCGTCAACCCACACACGCTTCGCGCGCGGATGCGCAAGCTCGGAATCGACTGGGAGCGGTTCCGGACATCTTCTTGAGTGGCGCAGGTTGAAGGGTCCGAGCAGTCCGCTCCTCCAGGTCTGGAGCAATCGCGACTCGACCATCGGCGGGTCTCAGCCGCGCGCATTTCGTGGCGGGACGGTCGATTCGCCAGGGCCGCACGGCGGACAACCCGTGACGGGGCAAGGCCGGATCCGTGACATTTCACGGGCACCCCATCCAGCATGCCCGAAAACGGCGTTCCAGGCGCGGCACACACCGTGCAAAAGCTCTTCCTGCGGCTTGAAGACCATCAACGGAAAACATGGAGATGCAAATGAGACTGGGGTTCTGCTTTCTGCCCGTACTCGCCGTCCAGCTTCTCGCTCCCGCGACGCCGGCGCTGGCCGGGGACGACGTAAGGATCCTGAACGTTTCGTACGACCCCACGCGTGAACTCTATGAGGAGTTCAACCAGGCCTTTGCCAAGTACTGGAAGGACAAGACCGGCCAGAACATCACGATTCGCCAGTCGCACGGCGGCGCCGGGAAGCAGACCCGCGCGGTCATTGACGGCCTGGAGGCCGACATCGTGACGCTCGCCCTGGCTTATGACATCGACATGATGCACAAGCAGGCGGGCCTGATCCCGGCCGACTGGCAGAAGCGACTGGCACACAATAGCGCACCGTATACCTCCACCATCGTCTTCCTCGTACGCAAAGGGAACCCGAAGGGAATCAAGGACTGGGATGACTTGGTGCGGGCGGATGTCTCCGTGATTACTCCCAATCCGAAGACGTCCGGCGGGGCCCGCTGGAACTACCTGGCAGCCTGGGCCTTTGCGTCCAAGAGGTTCGAGGGCCATGAGGCCAAGGTCCGCGAATTCATGAAGAAGCTGTACAAGAACGTGCCGGTCCTGGATACCGGAGCGCGCGGATCCACGAACACCTTCGTCCAGCGCCGCATCGGCGATGTGTTCCTGGCGTGGGAGAACGAGGCCCTGCTGGTCACCAAGCGCCTGCGTCCGGGCGAATTCGAGATCGTCGTGCCGTCCGTGAGCATCCTGGCCGAACCGCCGGTGACCGTCATTGACAAGGTCGTGGACAAGCGCGGCACGCGCGAAGTGGCAACCGCGTATCTGGAGTATCTCTACACCGAAGCCGGACAGGAATTGATCGCGAAGCACTTTTATCGCCCGCGGATGCCGGAAGTCGCCAAGAAGTACGCGGATCGTTATCCGAAGGTGAAACTGATCACGGTGGACGACGAGTTCGGCGGCTGGCAGGCGGCACACGCCAAGCACTTCACGGAAGGCGGCACCTTCGACCAGATTTTCGGACCGTAGTCCGGTCGGCCGGATGCGCCGGCTGGAGGGTTGCGCGATCGTAAGAGCACCTGACAGAGCTGCTTTTCGAGCCGTAGGCTTCAGCCTGCGCGGTCATCCGCGCGGACTAATACCCACGGCTCTCCCGGTTTCGTTGCAGGCTGCAGGGCTGGGAGGCAGCAGGTGAGGTTCGCTCGATCGGGACGGCGTTCGGTTATCCCGGGATTCCGGCTCACGATGGGCTTCTCAGTCTTGTACATGAGCCTCCTGGTCCTGATTCCGCTCTCGACGCTGGGTCTTTGGGCAGGGCGGCTGAGCTGGCAGGAGCTCTGGACCACGTTTAGCGCCTCCCGCACGCTGGCGGCATACCGCCTCAGCCTCGGCGGCGCGTTGATCGCGGCCGGCGTCAATGCCGTGTTCGGGCTTCTGATCGCCTGGGTGCTGGTTCGGTATCGCTTCCCCGGGCGGCGGATTCTCGACACACTTGTCGATCTGCCGTTCGCACTCCCGACTGCCGTCGCTGGCATCTCGTTGACCGCGATCTACGCGCCGACCGGGATCCTCGGCGGTTTGCTTGACAAGGCCGGCATCCAGGCGGCCTACAGTCCGCTCGGCATCATCATCGCGATGGCCTTCGTCAGCTTGCCGTTCGTCATTCGCACCACGCAGCCGGTGCTACAAGACATCGACCGCGAGGTGGAAGAAGCCGCGGCGACGCTTGGGGCCAACCGGCTCCAAGCGTTCGTCCGCGTGATTCTGCCGGCGATCCTTCCCGCCGTGCTCACCGGCTTTGCAATGGCCTTCGCGCGGGCCGTGGGTGAATACGGATCGGTGGTCTTTATCTCAGGCAATATGCCCGGACGTACCGAGATCGTGCCGCTGCTGATCATGACGCGACTGGAGGAATACAACTACCCCGGCGCGACCGCCGTCGCGCTCGTGCTGCTCGTCCTGTCGTTCATGATGCTGTTGGCAATTAACCTGCTTCAGGCGTGGGCGCGGCGCAGCGCCCCCGTTTAGGTGCCGCCGCTCCAAACGTCGCCGGTTGAAAGGGAACTCGTGGCCACAATCGTGACCGATGCCAGATTCGCCGATGCGGCTCCCGGGACCGCCGTCCGGCACTCCTCGGTGCTCGTCCGCTGGACGCTGGTTCTGATCGCGGTGGCGTTCCTGGGGCTGATGCTGATTCTGCCGCTGGTGATCGTGTTCTGCGGCGCGTTTGAGAAGGGCTGGCAAACCACCGTCGCCGCCTTGACGCATCCCGACGCGCGCGCCGCCATCCGCCTGACTGCGTTGACGGTTGTGATCGCCGTACCGTTGAACATCGTGTTCGGGATCGCGGCCGCTTGGGCGATCACGAAATTCCGCCTTCGCGGCAAGAGCGTACTGGTCACGCTGATCGATCTGCCCTTCAGCGTCTCACCGGTCATTGCCGGCATGGTCTTTGTCCTGCTGTTCGGCGCCCGCGGTCTACTGGGCCCGTGGCTGGGCGAGCATGACATTCGGATCATCTTCGCCTGGCCGGGCATCGCGCTGGCGACCATGTTCGTCACGCTGCCGTTTGTGGCCCGCGAGCTCATCCCGCTGATGCAGGCCCAGGGCCGCGACGACGAAGAGGCCGCGATCAGTCTCGGCGCCGGCGGCTGGCAGACCTTCTTCCGGGTAACTCTACCGAGCATCAAGTGGGGCCTGGCGTACGGCACAATCCTCTGCACCGCACGAGCACTGGGCGAGTTCGGGGCCGTCTCCGTCGTCTCCGGGCACATCCGCGGAGAAACGAACACCCTGCCCTTGCACGTGGAGATTCTCTACAACGAGTACCAGTTTGCGGCCGCGTTCAGCGTGGCCGGCCTGCTGGTGAGTATCGCGCTCTTGACGATCATTGCCAAGAGCATCGTCGAATGGCGGATGCACAGGAGTGTTCGCCGCGATATGGACGGCGGCCCGGCGGCACAAGCCACGCTCGACCGGGTCGGGAGCGGGCGATGAGCATCGAAGTTGCCAACGTGACGAAGCGCTTTGGGGACTTCGCGGCCCTGAAGGAGGTGAGCCTGCGTGTCAACGCCGGTGAACTCGTGGCCCTGCTGGGACCGTCCGGCTCGGGCAAGACGACGCTGCTGCGCGTCATCGCGGGGCTGGAGGCGCCCGATGCCGGCAGTGTGCTGTTCGAAGGCGAGGACGCCACCACACGGCACGTACGCCAGCGCCGCGTGGGCTTCGTCTTCCAGCACTACGCGCTGTTTCGTCACATGACGGTTTTCGAGAACGTGGCGTTCGGCCTGCGTGTGCGCCCGCGCCGCGTACGACCGACGCGCGCTGAGATTCGCAGCCGCGTTTCGGAGCTGCTGCGGCTGGTGCAGCTCGAGGGATTCGCTCGACGCTATCCGTCACAACTGTCCGGCGGGCAGCGGCAGCGGGTGGCCCTGGCCCGGGCGCTGGCGGTCGAGCCGAAGGTGCTGCTGCTGGACGAGCCCTTCGGCGCTTTGGACGCCAAGGTGCGCCAGGAACTGCGCCGCTGGCTCCGGCGGCTGCACGAGGAAATCCACGTCACCAGCGTGTTCGTCACGCACGACCAGGACGAAGCCCTCGAGGTCGCTGACCGGGTCGTCGTCATGAACGCAGGATGCATCGAGCAGGTCGGAACGCCCGAAGACGTCTTCCAGAACCCGGCCAGCGCGTTCGTGATGAACTTCCTCGGAACCGTCAACGTCTTCCACCGGCGCGTGGACAGCCTGACCCCCGAGATCGACGCGGTCGAGATTCAATGTCCCGACGAGCTCCCGGCCGGCTCGCGGCCGGCCAGAATCTTCGTGCGTCCGCACAACCTGGAGATCAACACCCACGCGACCGGCAAACCAAGCTTGCGCGGCCGGGTGCAGTTCATCAACGCGGCTGGCCCGCAGGTCAAGGTTGAAGTGCTCACCGAGTTCGGCGAAGTGCTCCAGGTAGAGACGTCGCAAGAGCGCTATCAAGCGCTCAATATCACCAAGGGCAGCGAGGTCTACGTCACGCCCAAGGAGATGAGGGTCTTCTTCGACGACGGCCGCCCCAATTCGGCTTAGACGCCGGCACGATAGTCGGAAAGGATGGTTCCGCTATGCGTATCCAGAGAGTTGCCGTGATCGGGCTCGACTGCTGCGAGCCCAGTCTCGTGTTTGACCGCTGGCGCGACGATCTGCCCAATCTGCGCCGGCTGATGGAGTCCGGCCTACACGGCAACCTCGAAAGCTGCCTGCCACCGATTACCGTGCCCGCCTGGACCTGCATGACCACCGGCAAGGACCCCGGCACACTCGGCATCTACGGTTTCCGCAACCGCCGGGACTACAGCTACAACGGACTCAGTACCGCGACGAGCCTGGATGTCCGTGAGCCGCACCTGTGGGATCTTCTCAGTCGTGCCGGCAAGAAGACGATCGCGGTCGGGGT
The DNA here is from genome assembly GCA_030616465.1 of Planctomycetota bacterium. Lineage (GTDB taxonomy): Bacteria > Planctomycetota > Phycisphaerae > UBA1845 > Fen-1342 > JAUWXH01. Next base: position 5,908 of record JAUWXH010000101.1, read on the forward strand.
GCCGCAGACCTTTCCGATCGTCCGGCCGCCGAACGGCTGCGTGGTGACCTGTTTCCTGACGCCGAGCATCGCGAGCGACTACACGCATCCACCAAGGTTGAAGCGGGAAATCGCGGAACTCGTCGGCGAGTACGTGGTGGACGTGCCCGAGTTTCGCACGGAGGACAAGATGTGGCTGCGCGAGCAGATCTACACGATGACCGACAAGCGCTTCAAGGTTTGCCGACATCTGTTGCGTACGAAACCGTGGGACTTGTTCTTCATGGTCGAGATCGGCGTGGATCGGATCCATCATGGCTTTTGGCGATTCATGGATCGCGAACACCACCGCTATACTCCGGGCAATCCGTTCGAAAACGTCATTCACGATTACTACGTGCACCTGGACGGCCTGATCGGGAAGCTGCTCGCGGAAATCAATCTGAAGCAGACCGCAGTTTGGGTGGTTTCTGATCACGGTTCGAAGCGGCTGGAAGGCGGCGTGTGCTTCAACGACTGGCTCATCCGCGAAGGCCTGCTGGTGATGAAGGAGCCCGTCACCGAGCCGAGGAGATTTCGCTTCGAGGATGTGGACTGGTCGCGAACGCAGGTCTGGGGCGCGGGCGGCTACTACGGCCGGTGTTTCATCAACGTCGAGGGTCGCGAGCCGACCGGGATCGTGCCGCCGTCGCGGTACGAGGCGCTGCGGGATGAACTGGTCGTCAAGCTGGAGTCCATGCGCGACCCGCGGGGACGGCCTCTAGGCACGCGGGCCTACAAGCCCGAGGCGCTCTACCGAAACGTCAACGGCGTTCCGCCCGACCTGCTCGTCATCTTTGGCGACTTGCGCTGGCGCAGCGTCGGCACCGTCGGCAATCCTGACGTCTACACGCGTGAGAACGACACCGGCCCGGATGACGCCAACCACGCCATGCAGGGACTGTACATCCTATCCCATCCCTCGCTGCACGCGGCACGGCAGGACGCTTCGATCTACGACGTGATGCCCACGATCCTGCAGAGAATGGGGCACCCGGCGCCGCCGCCCCTCCGGGGCCCCGCCTTGATCTAGCGCAGCCGCAGGCCGTCTGAGAGTGCTACCCTCCGGTTAGGCATAAAACGGG
>JAUWXH010000286.1 GCA_030616465.1 Planctomycetota bacterium
CTTCCCGCGGAGGGGACAGAAGCCCCAGGAGGGGGAGTTTGAGGGGGAACCTGCGGAGCCGGTGCCCCCTCAAGGCCTGCCGAGAAGCCGTCACTATACCAGAAACGCCGAGTGTCTCACTTGCTCTGAAACGCTACATTCCACCCACCCTACCTTCTGCACATACACCGTGGGTTTCTGCTTCGCCCCCCGCTTCTCAGGCGACCTCGCCCCGTCGTTTCCTCGAGCGCTCTTCGTCGTACGCCTCAGTCCAGCGTTTCAGTTGCCGCACGTCATACAGCCCCTGGAAGAGCTCCAGGAACACGAAATAGACAAACGGGCACATGCCGGCAAGTAGCGCAGGGACCACGAGAGCATCCCTGGGAATTGGGATGGCACTCACCAACGCTGATAGGAACGCCCCTGCGATCCAACAGCACAACATAGCGCCCACAGCCCTCATGTGGCTACTAAGGTCTCTCGTTGTCATGGAGGTCTCCCTTTCCCGAGGGCTGCACGAGCGCAATCATTCTCGTGCGCTGTGCTCGGAATGATGCCACCTACAGGTCGCAAACCCCGGTGAATCTGATTGCCGCCGGAGCCCGGATTGTAGCGGACTCGTGCTATACTGCCGCGCGGGGGACAGGCGAAATCGATGGGATTCATCCAGGTTCTGCAGCCGCAACTGGTCAATCGCATCGCCGCGGGTGAGTGCGTCGAGCGGCCGGCGAGCGTGGTCAAGGAGCTGGTCGAGAATTCGCTTGACGCCGGGGCGCGGCGGATCGACGTGACCGTCCACGAAGGCGGGCGGGCGCTGATCCAGGTGGCCGACGACGGCGTCGGGATGGACGCGGACGACGTACGCCTCAGCGTGCACCCGCACGCGACCAACAAGATCAAAAGCGACGACGACCTGTTCAATATCCAGACGATGGGTTTCCGCGGCGAGGCGCTGGCGAGCATCGGGGCGGTGTCGCGGCTGGCCGTCACTTCGCGCACGCGCGCGAGCGACGTGGCCCATCGGGTGCGCGTGGAGGCCGGCGAGCTGAGCGGGCCGACGCCGTGTGCCGGCCCGCCGGGAACCACCGTCGATATCCGCGACCTGTTCTACTGCGTACCGGCCCGCCGCAAGTTCCTGCGCACCAATCAGACCGAGATGGGGCACATCACCGAGCAGTTCGTCCGGCTGGCGTTGGCCCATCCGGGCGTGGCGTTCTCATTGAGCGCCCAGAAGCGCAGCGTGCACCGCCTCGCCGCCGCCGAGGATCGCAAGCAGCGAATCGCCGACTTCTTCGGGCCGGAACTGGCGGAGGTGCTGTTGCCGGTGCGACGTGAGGGCGATGGCGTGCTGGTGGAAGGTTACGTTGCGCCGCCGGCGGAAAGCCGCGGTTCGGGCAAGTGGGAATACGTGTTCGTCAACGGGCGTTACGTGCGCGACCGCTTCGTGTCGCACGCGATCAGGGAGGCCTATCGCAGCCTGATCGATCCGTCGCGTTACCCGGTCGCGTTTGTGTTCGTCACGATCGATCCGACGCTGGTGGACGTGAACGTGCACCCCACCAAGGCCGAGGTGCGCTGGCGGGATTCAAACTACATCCACGGCCAGGTGCTGGCGGCGCTGCGCGAGAAGTTCCTGGCCACCAAGCTGGACCAGCCGCTGCGAACGCCGGCCGACGACGAAGCCTACCGCGAGCGGGTGCGCGCGGCGATGGTGGACTTTTTCACCAGAGCGCAGCCGAGGCACGAAGGCCCGGAGGCACGAAGGCACGAAGGCGTAGGGTCCGCCGTGCGGACCAGTGGAAGGGACGAAGGGACCGAGGGACAGAGGGACGAAGCGGACAGGGAATCCGGATTCCGCCCGACGCAAGAAAGCACCGCTCGGCCGGATGCCACCTTATCGGCAATCCCCAATCCCCAATCCGCAATCCTCAATTCGCAATCCCCAATCGCCAATCGCCAATCCGCGCTCCCCCCCGGCGAGCCCTCCGCCGTTGGCCCGCGGGCGGTGCAGATCCACAACTCGTATCTCGTCGTCGAGACCGCCGACGGGATGATGATCATCGACCAGCACGCGCTGCACGAGCGGATCTTGTACGAGCAGCTTCGCCAGCGGATCACCGAACAGCCACTCGAATCGCAACGGCTGCTGATTCCCGAGGTGATCCGTGTGCCGGCGGACCGGATCGAAGCGCTCGAGACGCACGCGGAGACGCTGGCCCGGCTGGGGGTTGAGCTGACGCCGTCGGGGCCGCAGAGCGTGACGCTCCACGCGTTTCCCACGTTGCTGCACGAGCGGGTCGATCAGCGGCGATTTGCCCGGGACTTGCTCGATTTGCTCAGCGAGCGCGGGGCGCGGCCCGGCACCGAGACGCTGCTGCACGAGATCCTGGACATGATGGCGTGCAAGGCGGCGGTCAAGGCCGGCGACCCGCTTACGCCGCAGGAGATCGACGCCCTGCTGGCCAAGCGCGAGCTGGCCGAGCGCTCCAGCAGTTGTCCGCACGGCCGGCCGACGACGCTGCGGCTGACGCTGCGCGACCTGGAGCGGCAATTCAAACGGCGTTAGCTCGGCTCATACGTGAACCGCAGAGACCGCGGAGGACGCAGAGACACTCAGGGCGGTTATGGTCGGCGCGTGCGACGGTTCGTCGCGGGCGGCGAATGGTGGGGGACTGAGCACGTCGCTGTGTCCGTCCCCCACCCCTTGCCTACGGCAAGGGATGGGGCACCCACCCGGTCTAATCATCCTTTCCGTCACGCCGGGGCGGGGCCGGGTAGAGGCCCGGGATAGTGATGTGGCGGCATTCGGTTCCGTCGTGATAGGCCATCTTTCCCTCGCCGCGCATGGTCGCCCCGCCGACCAGGCCGTCCTTGCGAACCGCGTAGAAGGTAAGCCCGAAGGCCGGCTCGCCCTTGTCGTTGCGCAGGCGTTTCTCGCATTTGTGGGCGACGCGTTTGAGGATGGCGAGGCAGGCCTGCTCGGGGGTCATGCCGTTGCGCATGAATTCGACGACCATGAAGGACGAACAATTCTGGAGGTTTTCCTCGCCGCGGCCAGTGGAGCCGGCGGCGCCGACCTCGTTATCGACGTACAGGCCGGCACCGATGATGGGCGAATCGCCGACGCGGCCGGGAATCTTGTAGGACAGACCGCTGGTCGTGGTGACGCCGCCCAGGTCGCCGTCGGCGGTGAGCGCGCAGCAGTTGATCGTGCCGTAGGTGAACTCGAGCTCGGGCAGGTGCAGATAGCGGCGGGCTTCTTCGTCCGCTTCGGGATGCAGCCAGTCATCGTTGTCGGAGTGGGATTCCTTCCACTTGAGCCAGATGCGGCGGGCCCCGTCGGTCAGCAGCTCCTGCTCCTTGAAGCCGTGCGCTTTGGCGAAGCGCAGGGCTCCCTCCCCCACCAACAGCACATGGTCGGTGCGGCGCATGACCAGCTTGGCGACGCTGGAGGCATTGCGGACGTTGCGCAGGGCGGCGACGCCCCCGGCCTGGTGCGTCGGGCCGTGCATCACGCACGAATCGAGCTCGACGACGCCGTCCTCGTTGGGCAGGCCGCCGAGTCCGACGGAATGGTCGTTGGGATCGTCCTCGACCAGGTTGACGCCGGCCACGACGGCATCGACCGGATCGGCTCCCTCTTTGAGCAGTTGCATAGCCCGGTTGCAGGTTTTGATGCCGTTTGCGCTGGCGATCAGGATGGGGCCGGCGGCTCGGCGTTGGCCGGGCTTGGGGCTGTGGGCGACCTGACTCATGGCGGCGACACCTCCTGATAGTCCGACGGCCGCCAACCCGGCCGCGGACTGGACGAACTCTCGTCGGCTGACTGGCATGTTGATCTCCTCGGAGCGGGCCAAGCGGGCGGCGTCGGGCCCGCTGTGGGATACATCATATCGGCTGGGATGCAGCGTGTCCGGGGGCACGCTACAATTCCGACTCGCGATACTATCCGCTTTCTCATGAACCAGGTGCAAGATGGATGATTTGCAGGAGCTGTTGGATAAGGCCCGGGCATTGGGCGAAACGATCGCGGCCCACCCACGGATGCGAGAATACGCCGCGGCGCGCGAGGCGGTCGAGAAGGAGCTGGACCTCGGCCCCTGGATCACGCAGGAGCTGGACAGGCTCATGGGGGAGATCGACACCGAGCTCGCCAAGAGCCGGGAAGCGGAGTTCGAGCGGCTCCTCGTGGCTCAGCAGCAGGCCGA
>JAUWXH010000315.1 GCA_030616465.1 Planctomycetota bacterium
GCAAAGACGCCGACCTGATCGTCTGCGACGGCGACCTGCTGCACTACATGACGCAGGTGCGCTACACGGTCGTCAACGGGCGCGTCGTCTACGACAAATCCAAGGACACGCTCTACGCCCACATCCGCCCCGAGGGCAGGCCCGAGGCGGCCCAGTTCGACGATCAGTGGCCCCGGCGACTGGAGTGGCCCAAGTAGTTCACGCCCGGGGGCGCGTCGAAAACGCGGACTGTGTCCTTCCCCAAAACGCCATCCAACCTGGTGGCGGACATGGCCGACAGCGTGCAGGTCGACTCGGCCACCGCTCGCCTCCGGGAATGCCCGCTCTGGCTGTCTATCCGGTACATACGTGGTCGGCGATTGCCGCTCCGATCCCCACCGTCTTGCGCCACGTAAGAGCCGCGCCTCGCAGACGCTCGCGGAGGGTCTCACCTTCCAACGGCTCCGTCACGGCAGACGGCACATCCTGTTCGGTGCCGGCGGCGTGGATCGCCAGGACGTCTTTCTGTCACAGCGCGGCGCCCCCTCTTGGCCGAGTGCGTTGAGGGCCGCGAGCCGCGGGTGTATTGTTGCTCGGTAGAAGAGGCTGCGTCGCATGTCATTCCGAGGAGCCCTTCGACATTGCTCAGGGTAAACTCCGCGACGAGGAATCTAGCTGCAAATGCGGAATTCGTCGAAACTCCTGGCCAGATCCCTCCTCCCTATGGTCGTCGGGATGACAGTGAATTCGCCCTCTTCCATGAAGCAGTGTATTGTCCTTTTAGCAGTGAGAGATACGTGCGCAACGTGCTTCGGGGAGCCCTATGCCCGCTGATGTCTTAGCCCGGATTCGCGAGTTGCTTTCGGCCGCCGGCATCGAGTACCGCGAGGCCCACCACGAGCCGACGCGAACATCGGAGGAAGCAGCGCGTGCCCGCGGCGAAAAGTTGCGCAGCGGGGGCAAGGCGCTCTTGCTGAAGGTCGATAAGACGTATCGGCTTTTCGTTCTCAGCGCGGCTCGGAAGTTGGACTCGGCGGCGGTCAAGCGGCATTTCGGCGTGAAGCGCTCGCGATTTGCAACGAGCGAGGAACTTCAGGAGATGACCGGGCTGACGCAGGGGGCGATCCCGCCCTTCGGGCAGCCGATCCTGCCGTTCGAGCTGTTTGTTGACGAGTCGATTCTCGAGAACGACATCATCGCGTTCAACGCCGGGTCACTGACGACGTCTATAATGATAGGTGTCGAAGACTACCTGCGGGTGGCGAAGCCGGAGATCTTCAGGTTCAGCAGGTGATGGCTGAGGCTCTCTTATTCCTCGCGTATGGATGTGTAGTCGGCCTGGCGGGTGGTTTCACCCCAGGCCCGACGACGGCCTTGGTGGTCGCCCAGACGCTCCGGTTCGGCCTGGCAGACGGGATCAAGGTCGCCATCGCTCCGCTTCTTACGGATGCCCCGATTATCGCCCTGGCTCTCGTGCTGATGGGTCAACTGGTCCAAGTCGAGCCGGTCATCGGCGTTGTGACTCTTCTGGGAGCGGCATTCCTCATCTACCTCGCGGTGGAGAGCTTCCGGGTCCGCGGCGTCGAGTTGTCTGACGACATGATCGAGCCGCGCTCGTTGCGAAGGGGGTTTATGGTGAATCTGCTGAACCCGCACCCCTATCTGTTCTGGTTCGTAATTGGCGCACCAACGCTGCTGAAGGCTGCAAGCACAAGCATCTTCGGCGCGGTTCTCTTCGTCGTCGGACTGTACGTGTGTCTGGTCGGCGCGAAGATACTTGTTGCCTGGCTCGTCGCGCGCTCGCGCTCCTTCCTCAGGAGCCGGGGCTACCTGTATGTCAACCGGCTTCTCGGGATTGCGCTGGCCGTGTTTGCACTTCTGTTCCTGCGAGACGGTCTCGGATTCCTGGGCGTTATCCCCCGTGACTGAGGGCGGCGGGCTAAGCTACTCGAAGCGGACGCCGAACTGCGCTTCACGCAACTCCGCCAGGTCCTTGATCTGCTGCACGTGGTCGCGGTGGCAGACCAGTGTGGCATCGTCGCTGTGGACGACTACCAGGTCGTTGACGCCGAGTGCCACGATCAGATGATCGCTCTCGCTCACGAGAATGTTGTTACGGGCGCCCACTAATAGCGTCGAGGTAGCGATGGCGACGTTGCCCGCCGAATCCGGCTCGCGGGTTGACGCGATTGCCGTCCACGAACCCAGGTCCAGCCAGCGGCAGTTCATCTCGACCAGGAGCACGCTCGCGGCTTTCTCCATCACGCCGTAGTCGATCGAGATCTTGTGCAGGCTCTCAAACTTCCCGGCGGTTTCGTCGGTGCCGGCCAGGTCTTGCCAGGACCGGGCCAGCTCTTTCAGCGTACGGGCGTTTTTGGGGAGGTCTCGTTCGAGTTCGGCGAGGATGGCCGAGATGCGCCAGGTGAACATGCCGCTGTTCCAGTAGTACTCGCCGGATTTCAGATACGTTTCCGCCACCTCCCGAGTGGGTTTCTCCTTGAACTTCCCGGCGCGAAAGACGTGCGGTGCCACCTGCGCGCCCCGCTGCACGTAGCCGTAGCCCGTGTGCGGACTGTCGGGCGTGATGCCGAACGTGATCAGGCTCTCGGGAAACCGCTCGGCGGCTTCCAGTCCGCCACGGATGGCGTCGGCAAACCGGTCCTGCGGGCTGATGAGGTGGTCCGCGGTGAACACGCCCATCGTCCCGTCCGGGTCGCGCAGCGCGAGCAGGTGGGCGGCCAGCCCGATGGCGTTGGCCGTGTCGCGTCCCATCGGCTCGCCGATCAGGTTCTCGCGTCGCAGGTCAGGCAGCTCTTCGGCGACCAGGTCGATGTAGTGGGCGGAGGTGATCACCCAGATGTTCTCGGGGGCGAAGAGCCCTTCCAGCCGCCGGCGGGCCAGTTGCAGCAACGAGGCCCCGTCGAACAGCCGCATGAGCTGCTTCGGGCGCATCTTACGGCTCAGCGGCCAGAGCCGCGTGCCCGCCCCGCCCGCCATGATCACCGCATGTCGCATCGAGGTCCTCCTGGCGTCGCTCGGCCGCACCTAGATGACATACTTGCTCGCGCGGGAGGCAAAGCGCTCGAACGCGCGGGCCTGCTGCTGATAGCCGTCGCGCCCCATCAGCCCGAACGTCATCTGCTTGCCCAGCTCGACCGCCGGCTGATCATATGGATTGACGTTGAGCAGCCCTCCCATGATCGTCGTCGCCGCCTCCCACAGAAGAATGAACTGCCCGACCGTTGCCGCGCTGACCACCGGGAAACGGATCGTCAAACACGGCCGCGAGTTCTGGACCAGGGCGTACTCCGTGGCCTGCTTCTCGGCGTTCAGCAGCTCCGCCAGCGACGCGCCGCGTAGATAGTACAGAGCCTCCGGCACGCGCGAGCCGCGCGGGATCCGCACGTTCGTGGCGAACTTGCCGACCTCGAGGAAGATGAACACCTTGTCGTTGGGACCTTCGCGGTAGAGCTGCACCTGAGAGTGCTGATCGGTGGCCCCGAGTGCCCGGATCGGCGTCGGGCCGACCCCCACCACCCGACCCTCCAGGTCGTTCCGCTTGGCCAGGCTCTCGGCCCACAACTGGCGCCACCAGTCCGCCAGGTCGTCGAGCTGGTGGCTGTACGGCATCATCACGTGCAGTCGTTTGCCGCGGACGTAGTACGCGTAGAGGATCAGGGCCAGCATGGCCGCGGGGTTGTGGCGGACGTTGCGGACGGCGACGCGCTCGTCCATCTCGGCTGCCCCGGCGAGCACTTGACCGATGTTGACGCCGCACACTCCCGCCGAGAACAGCCCGACTGCCGATAGGACGGAGAACCGCCCGCCCACGCCCGGCGGCACCGGCAAGGTGTAGTAGCCTTCGCGTTCGGCCCAGGCGCGCAGGGTGCCCGCCTCGGGGTCCGTCGTTAC
>JAUWXH010000040.1 GCA_030616465.1 Planctomycetota bacterium
GCCATGCTGGAATCGGCCAAGCCCACCGACCGCGGCGTGGAGGTTGTTTTCGGGAAGGGCGGCGAGCAGCACAAGCTGACGTTTGAGCGGGTGCTGGTCTCGGTTGGTCGCCAGCCAAGCTCCGACAACCTCGGCCTCGAAAACACAAAGGTAAAGGTAAACGAGCTTGGCTTCGTCGAGGTGGACCCCGCCCGCCGAACTGCCGACCCGTACATCTACGCGATCGGCGATGTGGCCGGCGAGCCGATGCTGGCGCACAAGGCCTCGCGCGAAGGGATCGTGGCGGCCGAGGCGATCGCGGGCAAACCGGCCGTCTTCGATGCCGCCGCCATTCCCGCGGTCGTGTACACCTCTCCGGAGGTGGCGGTCTGCGGGCTGACGGAGGCCCAAGCCAAGGAGCGGGGTCTGGAGATCAAGGTTGGCAAGTTCCACTGGGGGGCCTCCAGTCGGGCAGTCACGATGGGCCGGCCGGAAGGCGTGACCAAGGTCATCGCGGACGCCAATACGCGGCGGATCCTGGGGGTGGGAATCGTCGGCGAGCATGCCGGCGACCTGATTGCCGAAGCGGTCCTCGCCATCGAGTTGGGGGCCGAGGCACACGATCTGGCCACGACGATCCACCCGCACCCCGCCACTTCCGAAACCCTGATGGAGGCCGCGGAAAGTGTCTTTGGCGAGCCGATCCACATGTTCCGGCTTTAGACGCGAATATGACGCCGGCAATCCCGACATTCGGGGTCGACAGAGAGTGGGACCGCGCGCTTTCGCCCACGCGGTTCTGCGCTTGTGTCAACAGGTCGCCGTGACGGCAGCAGTCGGACTGGCGCTGTGCTGTTTGGCAGGTTGTCAGCTACCCCCTTCAGGCCAGAAGCAGGACGAGGGACTTTCCCCGGTGTTGGTGCGCATGCGGGAGACGTATGCCGACCTGCGCCACGGGCCGTTCGTGAGCCTGGCCGACTTCGAGTCGCCCGGTCAGGCAAAGCTGTTCCGTGTTGCCGGCCCTGAGGACGCCGAGTACGATCGCCGACAACCTTCGATCAGCGTCCTGCGTAGCCGGAACGCTACCGGGGCCGGCGGGCTGAAGGCCAAGCTGAACGGGCCGGGGCATCGCCTGATCTTCGACGGGCGGCGCTCGCAGGAGCTGGCGCTGATTCGCGACTGGCGTGACCACGCGCTGCTGCTGGTGAGCATCTACGGCCCGCGCGACGGGCTGACGCTCGAGTTCTCCGTGCGAAGCGGGACCGACGCGCCCATCCACTGGATCCGCACCATCCACGCCAAGCCAGGCTGGAACCTGTTCCGCTTCGATCTGGCCGAGATCGGCGAGCAGGTTGACCTGGCGGACGTGCGCGCGTTGAGTTGGCGAGCCCCGCACATCGATTCGCCCGTCGAGCTCTTTCTCGATGACATCATTCTGGCGAACAATCGGCGGTATCTGCTCGGCGAGCAGGCGGCGGCCGGCGAGTTGTACGTCTTCGAGCTGGGGCGCTCCGTGCACGTCGGCGTACGCGAACGTTTTGAGCTGGCGTTCCGCGACGGCGTGATCGCAGCCTGGACGGTGGACGGCCGGGAGAATCTTACCGTCGGCACGGGATTGGGACCCTTTCCGCTGCCGCTGCCGGCGGATTGGTCCACGCAGCCCGAGACGACGATCGTCTATGACGATCCCAAGCTATTCGCCAACTGGGGCGTGGCGGTCGAGGCCACGCAACAGGTGTTAGAGCTGTCGCCGTTTCGCGTCGTCGTACGCGGCCACTGGCGGTTCGTGGACGAGCCGGGCCGCGCTACCGCCGAGGCCCCGGCCGACACCCGACCGTCGCACACCTGGGAATACGTCATATACCGGTTCGGGCAAGTATACGTGCGTGCGACGTCGGCGGCGCGGGGAGCCGGTTGGAGTGCGCCGCGAGTCGGATATGCCGTCGCGCTCAACGGGCGACGCGGGTTTGTGCGTGTCGAGCCGGCAGCGGCATACGCTGACGCCGCGCCGGCCGGATTCGTGCTGATGTCGCAGCCCGGGCGGGAGCGACCCGATCTGCTTTGGAGCACGCATGCCCGCGCGGCATCGCTCCGGCGGCTCGAGCTCGCCTCGGCTGACGATCGCCGCGTGGTGGAGCTATGTGGTGACATTGCCGCGGACGAGACCGTCGAAACCGCACACCTGCTGCGTTTCTGGCCGCACGACATCGACGGCGCCCCCGAAGCGCGGACGTTTGCCGCCGACTACCAGCACCCGGCCGCCTTGGCGGTGTCAACCGGGGCGCTGGTGACTGACGCCCCCGGCGATCTGAATCACGACGGCTACAACGAATGCGAAGGCTGCTACGAGCTGGCCGCCGATGCGGGGGTAGCGCGGTTCACGTTCGATCCCGGCGGCCGGCTGCGGCACCGACCGGTTTTCCGCATTCACCAGACGGCCGGGCGGCGTTGCTGGGTCTATGCCGATGGCCGGATCGTCAAGACGCTGGGACGCGACCGGCAGAAGGAATTGTGTTTCGTGATCCCCGGCGTGGTCAGCGCGCCGCGGACCATCGAGGTCATCTCGCGGGCCGGTCCCGCCGCCGAATGAGCGCCGGCCCGATAACGCCCTCCGCGGGCTGCCACCGGTACGGTGAGCGATCCGCGGGCTCGCTTACTTGACGCCCTCCGATCAGCGACCTAGCATCAATCCCGTGGCGAGCGGGTGGCCGGCGGAGTTATCTCCATGGGGCTGTGCGAACGGTGCAAGAAGGCCCAGGCGACCTTCCACCTGACGAATATCAAGCCGTCGGGCGAGAAGGAAGAGCGCCACTTCTGTGAGCGCTGCGCGGTCGAAGCGGGCCTACTCCAGATCCAGAAGCCCAGCGTCAACCTCAACGACATTATCGAGAGCTTCGTCGGCGGGGCCAAAGAGAGCGGCAGCGCCTTGAGCAACCTGGTCTGCGAGGAGTGCGGCATCAGCTACGTCGAGTTCCGCAACCACGGGCTTTTCGGTTGCCCGCGCGATTACGATGTGTTCAAGGAGCCGCTGGCCAAGCTGTTGGAGCGCGCCCACGACGGGGCGACGCACCACACCGGCAAAACGCCCAAGTCGCTCGGTACGGCGCGCACGACCCAACAGGACATCCATCGGCTGAAGCGGCAACTGGCCGAGGCCGTCGCGGCGGAAGACTACGAGCGGGCGGCCGAGTTGCGCGACCGCATCCGGGAGTTGGAAGAGTGAATGCGTCGCTGGATGAGGTAGCCCGTCGGCCCGGCGAGTGGCTCCGTGGAAGCGGGCCGCTGCACGACATCGTCATTTCCACGCGCGTCCGGCTGGCGCGCAACATCCGCGGGTTCCCCTTCCAACCACGGGCCGACGCGGATCAGCGCGCCGACATCGCGGCTACCATCGAAGCTGCCGTGCGCAAGGCCGCTCGTCTGAACGAGTTTCAGCACCTCGACGTGGAAGAGCTCGAGGAATTGGACCGCGCGCTGTTGGTCGAGCGCCACTTGATCAGCCGCCAGCACGCGGAAGGCCGTGGTGCTCGGCGGGTGGCCTTCCATCCCTCCGAAGCCTCCGGGCTGATGATTAACGAGGAAGACCACCTGCGCATGCAGGTCATGCGTAGCGGCTTTCAGCTCGAGCAGGCCTGGGAGGAGATCGACGCCATCGACGACGCGATCGAGGAGCAGCTCGAGTACGAGTTTCACCCGCAATACGGCTATCTGACCGCCTGCCCCACCAACGTGGGCACGGGGATTCGCGTTTCGGTGATGTTGCACCTGCCGGCCCTGCGCCTCACCAGCGAGCTGGAGAAGGTCGGCCAGGCCGCCAAGGACATGAAGCTCGCCATCCGCGGTCTGTACGGCGAAGGCAGCGAAGCCCAGGGCGACTTCTTCCAGATCTCCAACCAGATCACGCTGGGCCGCGGCGAGTCGGAGATCATCGACGATTTCCGCGGCGTGGTGATCCCCAAGATCGTCGAGTATGAGCACGCCGCTCGTGACGCCCTGCTGAAGAACCGCCTCCACGCCCTGGACGACCGCATCTGGCGGGCGATGGCCCAGTTGCAGAACGCGCGCCTGATGAGCTCGAACGAGGCGATGCAATACCTTTCCCACGTGCGCATGGGGCTGCACGTCGGGCGGCTGAGCTCGGTAGACCTGCAAACGGTGAATGAGCTGTTCATCCAGACCCAGCCGGCCCACCTGCAAAAGCTGCAAGGCGAGCGCCTCAACGGCGAGCAACGCAGCATCGCCCGCGCCGCGCTGATCCGCGCCCGGCTGAGCAACAACTGAACCGCAGGCCGAGACCCCTCCCGGGTCTGCCGTGGTTCAAACGGCTGCTTATATCATCCCGTCATGCTGAGCGCGGCGAAGCATTTCGCCGACGCCGTCGTCCGCTGTCGGGCCGCCAGGTGACCAAGCGCGCCGCGCCGCTTGAGGATCGAAGATGTCCGAGCGACCCCTCTGCACTACGCGTCGTGAGTTCCTGACCGGGGGTCTGACGTGCTTGAGCACCGCCTCGGTGCTGCCGGTCTTGCTCGGCAATACCGCCCGAGTGTTGGCCGGGCCCGAGCCGCTGACCCGTCAGAAGAGTGGCAGCGATCGCATCCTGGTGATGGTGCAACTGGCGGGCGGTAACGACGGCCTGAACACGGTCATCCCCTATGAGAACGACCTGTACTACAAGTGCCGGCGGCGGATCGCGATCGCCAAAAAGGACGTGCTGCCGCTCGAAAACGGGCTCGGGCTACATCCCGCGGCGAGGGGGCTGAAGGAGCTCTACGACGACGGCAAGCTGGCGATCGTGCAGGGTGTGGGTTACCCCAACCACAGCCGCAACCACTTCGCCAGTACGCTCATCTGGCAGACCGGCGATGCCGGCCGACACTTCGGCGGCGGCTGGCTGGGGCGATTAATGGATGTGGGAGGGCGAGGCTCCTGCCGAGCCACGCTCGCCGAACGCTCAGCCGGAGCTTCGCCCTCCCAGCCCGGGCGCCGCAGGAGCTTTAACGCCGACATAGCCTGGAAAGGCGTGCGTGCCGGACGGCTTGCACGATCTCTAGGACTGGTCGCGCGGCTGATCGCCGCCGACCGGCCTATGCGGGTCTACTACGTCTCGATGGGCGGGTTCGACACACATACGAGGCAGGCGGCGCGGCATCAGCGGCTGCTGGCCGAGTTCGGCGACGCGATGAAATCGTTCGTGGATAGGCTCAAGGCCGACAGGCTGCTCGACCGCGTACTGGTCGTGACATTCTCCGAATTCGGCCGACGCGTCCAGGAGAACGCCGGCGGCGGCACCGACCACGGCGAGGCGGCCCCCATGTTCCTGATCGGCTCCAAGCTGCGCCCCGGCATCCACGAGAAACACCCCAGTCTTGCGACGCTCCATCGCGGCGCGCTGATCCCTGGTTGCGACTTCCGCCGCGTTTACGCCGACATCTTGTGCCGCTGGCTGGGAATGAACCCGCAGAAAGTCCTCGGCCCCGGCTTTACCCCACTGCGGCTGATCAAGGAATGAGCCGCGGCGCGAGGTACAGCAACCGGCGCCAGCTCCGGCAGTAGAATACGCTGAGAGAAAGCCGGGTTTTGGTCAACACTTCGTGACCCGTGCGCATTGGTTAAGTAGAGGCTCGCGGACGGACTCAAGCGAGACGATGGACGTTGCGGTGCCGACTAACGCCGCCGAAAACCCCGACGAGCGCCGAGTTGGGCTCGACGTGGGCAGAGTCTACGAGGCGGCGCTGCCGCACTTGCGGCGCATCGCCGCTGGGATGGGCTTGCCGCGAGCAGACGCGGAGGATGCCCTGCATGACAGCTATGTGGCGCTGCTGCAAAACCTCGACAGGCTCGACGACGCCGAGAACGCGCGCCGCTGGCTCGTCCGCGTCATGGTCAACCGCTGCCGGCTGCACCACCGCCAGCGCAAGCGCCATGACAGGCCGCCGACCGCCCCGGCGACAGCGGACCATGATTCAACGCCTTTCGGAGGCGATGACGCCGAGGTGGTCCGCGAGGCGTTGGGTGAACTCGAAGGCGACGAACTCGCGGTCCTCGTGCTGCGCTATTTTTGCGACCTCAACGCCACGGAGGTCGGCGAGATTATGTCCGTGCCGCCCTCGACGGTCCGGAGCCAACTACGTCGGGCGCGTATCAAACTGGCAGAGCGCCTGATACAGAAAGGGCTGGTAGACGATGGCACCTGACACCTGCGAAAGCTGGTCCGAGCAGCTCGTGGACTACGCCGATGGCGAGCTCGATCAGGCCGAGCATGTCCGCGTCGTCGCTCATCTGCAAGCGTGCCCCGCGTGCTGGCGGCGGCTTGAAGCCTTGCGCAAGTCGCTCGCGTTGGCACAGGAGGTGTGGTCTGAACGGGCCGCGGAGTTGGAGCAGATTCCCGTTCCGGCCACGGGCCGTGGGGTGCGGACCCAGGGTAGGGCGCGCTGGCTGGCAATCGCGGCGGCGGCCGCGGTCCTGCTCGTGGTGTTGCGACCATTACAGTCACCGCGGCCGACGCCGGTGGTGCCGCCTGGCGTGGCGCAGCGCTCATTTGCCCGAGTCGAGCAGGAAATCTGGGAAGCAGGCATGGCGAGCGAGATGCTGCTGGTCGCCGATATGCTGGCGGCTACCCCCGGCGGCGAACCGTACGCCGTAAACCGTCTTCGATTCATCACCGAGAACTATGCCGATACCCGACCGGCCCGCGAGGCACAGGTTCGCCTCGCCGCCTTGACCGAAAGGAATATGCCATGAATACCACGTTGCCAGCTCGCGTCTCGATCGCCGCTGTGTGTGCCCTGCTCGCCGCCCCGGCGTGGACGCAAACCGAGGACCAGCCGCAACGAGAGGTGGAATTCGTAAGTGGCGAGGCACGTACCGTCGATCGTCACGATTATGCGGTGCGGAGATGCACGGTCGTTGCCACGTTCGAAACCAAGCCCGTCCTTTCACGCGTTCGCGACCACAGCATCACCAGGAATGCCCTCGGCACCGTGTTCGGTTGGGAGGATCCGAAGAGCCCAGATAGGTCGCCTACCCTCGCCGACGATCGCGCCGTCGTTGACCGGAAAACTGTCTACAGCGACGACAAGGCCCGCGCGGCCGATCGCTGGACCATCGCGGCTATCGACGAGACCACGGCCAAAGCCGTGACGGAGGCTCTGCTTGTCAGCTACGCCATGGCCGTTCGAAAGGTAGTGGAAGAGAACCGCGCGGCATCAGAAAGGTATGCCAAGAAGTGCACGCAACTCCAGCGCAGGGTAGACGAATACCCGGCGCAAATTGAAGCGAACGAAGAAGTCTGTGGGCGAGTCGGCGTGGGCACGTTCACGCTGGGAACAATTGATGAGGCCATTGCCAGATTTGACCACGAACACCGGCTAAACGAGGTTGACATTGCGGGGCTCAACGCGCGCCTGGAGGCTACGGAGGAGCGGCTCAACACTGCGATCTCTGAGGGCAATACCGCCATGAGACAGGCTCTGGAACGCATCCAGGTCGAACTGCAAATCGAATTAATCGGTAAGCTGGCCCGGAAGGCAGCGTTGTCGCGGGAGAGGCAGCAGCTTGAGAGCGCGCGGGAGTCCCGCGCGAAGGCCGACAAGCTTCGGGACAACCTCGCGGCAGCGCGGAAAGAGCTGCCGAAGAACGAGAGGATGCTTTCGGTGTACCGGAGCAAGGTCCAAGAACTGGAGCAGCTCGCGAACTTCGCGGTCACCGACAATCGCGTCGTGATCTCACCCATCCTACGGACGGAGAGGTAGCCGCAGGCCCCAGCAACCTCATTCCCGGTCCCTGTCAGGGCAAACGCCCTCGTTTCTTGATCTCGCGAGATCGGGTACAACACTCCCGCGATGGGTTCTGCATCAGAGAAGCACAAGATGGTTTCACAGGGCGCCTCGCATCTGGCTCCGCCGTGGGGGGCACCGGGTGGGTTGCCGGCGACATTGGAGTGGGTCGGCGGCGAGGAGGGGGGGCTGCGCATTCTCGATCAGACGCTGTTGCCGGGGCGGGTCGAGATGCGGGTGTGCCAAACCGCAGAGGAGGTCTGGGAGGCGATACGCGCGTTGCGCGTACGTGGCGCACCGGCGATCGGAGTAGCCGCCGCGTTCGGGTTGTGCCTGGGCACGCGGCCGTTTCGAGATGCCGAGCCGGATGCGTTTCGCGCGAAGGTTCGCGAAGTTGCCGATTACCTGTGCTCGGCGCGTCCCACCGCCGTCAATTTGTCCTGGGCAATCGAGCGAATCTACGCCGTCACGGAGCAGGGCTTTAGCGACGACACCCGCAAGATGTGGGGTGCCATGCTGGCCGAAGCACAAGCCATTGCGCGGGAAGATGCCGTGGTCTGTCGGCGCATCGGCGAGGTGGGCGCGGACTTGGTACCCGATGGCGGTGCGGTGCTGACGCACTGCAATGCCGGCGCGCTGGCGACAGTTACCTATGGCACGGCTCTGTCGATGCTCTACGTCGCGCACGAGCAGGGGAAGCGGTTTCAGGTGTTTGCCGGTGAAACGCGACCGCTGCTGCAAGGAGCCCGCCTCACGGCGTTCGAGCTGGCCGCCGCCGGAATTGACGTAACGGTGATCTGCGACAGCACGGCGGCGAGCCTGATGCGGGCCGGGCGCGTCCAGATGGTGGTGGTCGGGGCGGATCGCATCGCCGCCAACGGGGACGTGGCCAACAAGATCGGGACCTACAGTCTGGCAGTGGTGGCAAAGCATCACGGCATACCGTTCTACGTGGCGGCCCCGTTGAGCACGTTCGATCTGACGATAGCCGATGGGGACCGGATTCCCATCGAGCAGCGGCCCGAAGAGGAGATTCGCAACGTGTGTGGGCGGCAGGTGGTGGCGGCGCGGGCCGGCTGTCATAACCCCGCGTTCGACGTAACGCCGGCGGCGTTGATCAACGCGATCATCACGGAAAGGGGGCGGCTGAAGCCGGTTACGGCCGAAAATATTCGGGATTTTTTTTAGCCGGGGGGCTTGCAATGGCGATTAGGGGACTTAGAGTCCGATACCAATCTGCGGCGCGGTCAGATCTGGGCAGCCTTATTAAGGGTGTGTCCGCATCCACAGATCGTGAGCCGGCCGTATGAGATCCTACTCGGGACGATCGGTGTGTGGCCGGTCGTCGGTCGCAGACCCAGAGTTGGAATCGGCGCAGCGTTTCTCGTATATGGAGGCTC
>JAUWXH010000485.1 GCA_030616465.1 Planctomycetota bacterium
ATGGATGTGGCCGCCGGCGATGTTCCAGGTGGGATCGTTTTCGTCGGCGTGCAGATCGTGGTACCAGGTTCCGTGATAGGCGATGAATTCGGAGAGGAACCCGCCGCCGAAGCCGACGTCGTCGATCCACGCGTTCACGCCCAGCTCCGCCGCGTTGACCGCCTCCATGATTCTCACCATCGGCAGCGAGGATTCGCGGATGTAACCGGCGGGGACGCTGTCGTCCGGCGGGGAGGGCGTCGGCTGGAACGGCTCACGGTAATCGTCGATCCACTCCTCCAGGTTGCGCTGGCGCATCTCGATTTCCCAGTCCCGGCGCAATGGGTGGCCCCGGCTGAAGGTAACGATCGCCAGCGGGTCGAGCCCATCGACGATCCGCCAGAAGTCGGCGGAGGTGTCCTGGTAATCGACCTCGAAGTCGCCTTCGCCGATGGGCCAGTTGTCGTCGGTGAACTTCGGGAAGTAGGAGTAGATGTCGTAGCCACGGTCCTCCCAGTTGCCGCCGATCCAGCCGTCGGGGTTCTGCTCGGGGTTGGTGCTGAAGGGGCGGATCATGTCGTTGGTGACGGGCCAGTAGCCGGTCAGCATGATGTTATTGGTGTAGTCGCCGCGGCTGACCGGTACGACGCACAAGAGCATCAGTACCGGGATGGGACATAACCTGGGCACTTTCCGCTCCTCTTGTCCGTCATGACGCGGCGGCGCGCATCATGGCTCCCCGTGACGGCCGCCGCCGGGCAGGTTGCGGTACGCGGACGCGATACACCGCCCGGGATGCCGCACGCTCGGGCGCGCCACTGTTATAGTCTAGGCAGCCCGTCGGGCGGATTCTCGGCCGTATTGACCGAACAGGTTCGAAAACCTAGTATCCGCGGCGTTGAGAGCAGGCTGTGTGACCTGACCCGGCGGCAGGCGAGCGAGTGACCTGGCCTGGGGACAGCAGCAAGGAGCGCTTTTGGTAAAGCGAGAACCGATCCAGATGGAAGCCGTCGTTGTCAAGGCGTTGCCGAACGCGATGTTCTTGGTTGAAGCCAACGTCGGCGACACCAAGCACGAAGTCCTCGCGCACGTCTCGGGTAAGATGCGCAAACACTTCATCCGAATCCTGCCGGGCGACCGCGTGACGGTCGAGCTCTCCCCCTACGACCTCAGCCGAGGTCGCATCATCTACCGCCAGAAATAGCCTCACCCAACGGCGAGTCCGAGCGGGGGCGTGTCGGCGGCGAGGCAAAGATGATCCGCAACGCAATCACGACGTTCGAGCAGACCCGGCCGACCGGGTGGGGGACGCTGCTGCTGTTCGGCGCGGCAACCGCGACATATGTGACTGCGTCCGTTGTCGTCGTCGAAGGAGGGCTCTTGGAGAAGCCTGTCGCGGCCACGCACGGCTTGGTTGACGAAGCGCTGCTTTGCAGCGCGGCGGCCCTACTCGTGATCACGGGCGGGATTCTGTTCGGCATCGGCAGACTGAAGCCGCGGGACGTCGGGCTCTTGGTGGCGAGAGTGCCGCTCGCGCTGGCCGTGACGCTGACGCTGTGGGTGCTCGCGCAGGTGGCGGCGCTGATCATCGGCCTGATCGACACCGGCGGCATCACGCTTCATCACGACTGGGCCGAGAACCAGGCGACACGAGTGTTTGGACAGGCCATCGGCCAGCTTTTCGGCAACGCGCTGTTTGAGGAAACCGCGTATCGCGGCTTCCTCCTCCCGCAGATCTATCTGTTGCTCACCGCTGGGTCGGCGTGGTCAGCGAAAACACGTCTGATCGCGGCGGTGGCGATTTCGCAGGCCTTCTTTGCGTTGATGCACATTCCGATTCGCCTGCACCGGGGCACCGAGCCGGCTGCGCTGCCGCTGAATCTGCTCGCGACCGTCTTCGTCGGCGTCTTCTTCTGCTGGGTTTACCTGCGAACCGGCAACCTGTTCATCGCTGTCGGTGTCCACGCATTGATCAACAGCCCGACGCCGTTGTTGGAGTGCGTTTTTGCGCCACAGCACGTGCTGCTGATCCTGGTGGTCCTGGTGCTCCTGCTGTGGCCGCTGCTCACCCGGCCACGCGACCGAGCGCCTCCAATGGGTGGCACGGTCTAGCGAAGCTAGGCCGTGGCCTCGCCAGGGGCGTAACTTCAGCGGTCCAAGGGAACGACCACATCGACCCAGACCAGGCGATGGTCACTGGAGGATTCGCGGTCGGCGACCAGCTTGTTCAGCGGGTCGCTGGCCGCCGGCCAGAAGACGCCGGAGGACTTGACCGTCAGGTCCTTGCTCGGCAGGGCGTAATCTACGCGGCCGAAGTGGCTGGTGGGGGTGGCCTTGTCGCCGGGAGAGGAGGCGAAGTGGGCGGCGGCGCCGGCGCCC
>JAUWXH010000352.1 GCA_030616465.1 Planctomycetota bacterium
TGTAGCCCGTCACCAAGAATTCGTCGTCGCCGCACAGCTGAATGGGCGCGTCGGCCCGCGGAAACACCATCGACGTCAGGCCCGGATAGAAGACTGATCTCATCAACGCCGTCCGCTTGACAGGCCCGGCTTCATAGAAGACACAAAGGTCTATTCCGCAGAGGATCAGCGCCGGCGAGACGTGTGCCGGAGAGAACAGACTGTCATGGAGATTCGTCTCCGGCGAACGGCACTCCGTTCAGACACACCCGTTTTCTCTTGGTGCCTTCGTGGTGAGAGAATGGGCCCGGCCGTGCCGCTGGACGGGGCAGCACGTCACCCGGTCACCGACGGCGCATGAAAAACGGGTGAGTGACGGGATTCGAACCCGCGACCCCCAGGACCACAACCTGGTGCTCTAACCGGCTGAGCTACACTCACCACGGGCAACAGGTTATTCTAACAGGTCAGGCACACTCTTCCAGAGGCCCTGCGAACGAGCACGAGAGCGGGCTGAGCGTCAGGAGAGTAGGCAACGGCCGATGTCATCCCGACCGAGCGACGCGTGAGCGTCGCGAGCGAGGGATCCGGCCGCAGCGCGCAAGTTGGCCAGATTCCTCGGCGCGGAGTTTACCCTGAGCAACGTCGAAGGGCTTCTCGGAATGACAGGTTACCGACGAGACTGACGCTCACCCACCAGTGCGAACAGACCGCCCTTACTGCCCGCTGCCGAGGTAGATCGCCTGATAGTCGTCGGCGGTGTTCTCCTGGCCGTCGGCACCGAGCGAGCCGACGCGGAAGACCAGCTCGTCGCGGTCGTTCAAGGCCCCGGAACGGCCCGGGCGATCCATCTCCGGCAGATAGGCCACCACGCCGGCTCCGTCTACCTTGTCGTGGGCCGGCCTGGCCGTGGGGAAGATGACGTCGCTCTGCGACGATGGCTGGTCGGCGGCCGCGTCGGCCACGAGCAGCAACTGCTCGCCGGTCCAGAACACCAGCCCGGCTGAGTCGGACCCGCTACGTATGAAGCGCAGCAGGGCCCGCCCGCTGTTGTTCAGCGCCGCGGAGAAGTTCTGCCACTCGACGCTGACACCTTCCAACTCCGTCGGCAACGTGGCGCCAACGGCCACGCTGCCCGACTCGTTGCCCAAGTACGGCTGGCCGCCGGCCAGGAACAGCACCCGGCCCGAACTGTTCACGCCGGAGATGAGCTCGCTCGCGGCCGCCCCGCCGGACCCGCTGAGCTCGTGCCATTGTGAGCCGTCCCACATGATGACGGCGTCTCGGGTGGAACCATCCGCGACGAGCTTGGTATCGATGGCGATGCGCAGCCCGGCGCCGATGGCGATGGCGTCGTAAGGCGTGTTGTCTTGTCCGACGCGCGTTCCGGGCGGGAAGCCGGGAAACGAACCGTCGAGTCGGTTATCGACGACGCGATAGAGGCTGCCGCCGGTGTAGAGATAAACCCCGCGGTTGCCCTGGCCGGCGGAGTACTGCGCCTGAAGGAGCATGTCGCCGGCAGGGTTGAGCGACGTCAGGATGCCGGTATCGCCGAAGGTCGCGTACTGGTCGAATGGCGGGTCTTGGTCCGGCACGTCGCCGGGCTCGCTGAGCTGGCCGACGACCAGGGGCGTTACCTCTAGACCATTGCTGGTGAAGACGCCCAAGTTCATAAATGCCAGGAAGTTCGGTGGATTCTGGTCGTCCCCAACGGTGTAGCGGGCGCTGAAGAAGGCGAGGCCGTTGTCGCTGACGCCCGGATGGTAAAAGTCAGCGAAGATGAAGCCAGCGCCGGGGAACAGGCCCAGAAGTTGCTCGTCATCGGCGACACGGATGATGTCGCCGTCGCTGGCGCGCCAGCGGTACAGGCCGTTCGCCTGGGGGGAATTGCTGATGAAAGCGACGAAGAGCAGCCTGCCGTTGCGGCCCCAGGCCAGTGACGGGGTTTCCTTATCCGCGTCCCACCTGATGCTGAAGCCGGCGAAGTAGTCGTCGGGGCCTCTGCCGGGCACGATACCCTTGCGGCTGGGGTCGTCATCGATGACACGTTGGAGCGTGCTGGCGTCCCAGACGTAGAGGCCATTATGGCCCTCGCCGCCGGTGTAGGCCCCCCAGAATGCCACGCGACCGTCGCCGTCGATGACCGGGTTGCTGAAGCGCGAGAAGGTTGCCGCTGATTGGCCCGGCACGGCGTCGCCGGTCTGGACGATGGCTTGCAGGGTCATGGTGGTTGGCGAGGTACCGTCTCCGCCGGTATCGCCGGAGTCCGAGTCGCCGGTGTCAGTGGAGTCGGAGGAGCCGTCGCCGGCGGAGCCGTTCCCGGTGCCGTCGCTGCCGGCGTCCCCACCTCCGCCACCGCCGCCGCCGCCGGTGCCACCCCCGCTGTCGCCGCCCCCGCCGGCGCTACCGTCCGAGCCGTCGGACGCAGCCCCGCCGCCGTCGGTTGAATCCCCGCCGTCCGTGGTACCGGAGTCGGTACCACCGTCGGGAGGCAGCGGCGCGGGGCACCCGGTGATCAGCACAAGCGAAACGATGGCGAGCAGACCAAGTGTGCAGAAGCGCAGCGACGCTGGACGAACTGGTTTGCGTTGCGGGTTCACCTTGTATTCCTCCTGGTTGGCCACCACGTCGGCACGGCCCGGAGTTCGACTATAGCCCCCACCTCATTGCTAACTGTATTCATCGACAAGTGCGAAGGCAACGCGGGAGCTGGAACCACGCCCGAACACCGGGCGACCGTCCCATAAATGACGGCCACAGCAGCAGTTAGGCCTATTGGTTGCGAACCAGGATACGCGCCAAACCGACGATACCCCCCACCAGCAGCGAAAACAGCAGCAGGAACAGCAGCATCCCCACCGCGAAGCTCAGGATCGGCCAGCTCGAGAGAACGAAATTCTCTACCGAGCCCAGCAGCGAGGCCACCACCGCGATCGCGATCCCCGCCAGAAAAATCGCCCCGACCGCGCCCCGCCGATTCCCCTCGAACGGCGTCATCCGCACGGTCAGGCAGACGGCCAGGTACAAAAACAGCACGGTGGGCCAGTTCACCAGGTCGCTGCGCAGGATGGCGTCCAGCATGTTCTCGATCACGGTGACGCTGTTGCGCAACAGCTCCCACATCGCCGACAGCGAGGTGGGCAGGTCCTGGGACACGGACAGGGCGGCCCCGCCGGAAAGTTCCTCAAGCACGCGGCCACCCAACAAGCGTGCCGCGGCGTAGAGGCACGCCGTGCAGGCGGCCAGCGGCAGCAAGCCCACCAGGATTGAGCCGATGACCGGGATCCGCTGGGTCTCGGGCGTGTCTGACTTCGGCTCACCCTTCTCGTCGTCGCCCATCAGTTTGGTGTTTCGCACCGAGTTGCCGGTGACCAGCAGCCCCAGCACGTGCCCGAGCTGGGCGACGAGCGTGCCCGGCAGCAAGACGGTGTTGACCACGCGCGGCTTGACGAGCCGACCCCACAGCC
>JAUWXH010000508.1 GCA_030616465.1 Planctomycetota bacterium
AATGGGTGGGCAACTGGTCGCGCAGGAGTCGGGCTTGGCCTTCGGCCAGATCGCCGATCCCAGCACCGGCGCCCGACAGAGCGTGCTCAGTACCTTCTACGTGCAACTCGGCGCGGTTGTGTACTTGATCGTCGGCGGTCACCGCATACTAGTGGCCGCCTGTCTGGACAGCTTTCGCACGATTCCATTATTAGGCGGGGGCGGGACGTTCCTGGCCGGCGCCGAGCTGCTGGTCGGCGCGCTGACTGTAGGCGTTGAGATGGCGGTGCGGGTCGCCGCCCCGACGGTCTTGACGCTGTTTCTGGTGAACATCGCCATGGGGTTCGTCGCGCGCACGGTCCCACAGATCAACATCGCGACGGTCGGGTTCTCGCTTAAGGGACTTGTGGCATTCTTCGTCATCGCGATCTCCCTGCCCTCGGCCCTGGCAGCGTTCACCGACGGCCTGGAGCGCGTGACCGGCTGGCTGACAGATTTGACGGGGGGTGTGACGTGACAGGCGTGGAGTGCTGCGGACGAGAGTGGATGAGCAAGCAGTTGAGTGGTTAAGCGGTCGAATGGTCACACGGGTGAGCGACGGTGGCTGCGGACGATATCGGCGAGAGAACGGAACGGCCAACCCCGCGACGGCGACAGGAAGCCCGCGAACAGGGTCGCGTGCCACGCAGCACGGACCTGATGGCGGCTATCGGACTGCTGGCCGGTGTCGTTCTGCTGAACATCCTCGGGTCGCACATGTTCGGCAACTTGCTCGAGCTGGTCCGTGGAGTAGGGAGCGCGCACGACACCAGTACAACAACGTTGACAACATGGATTGCACGTGCTGTGTATACGGCGGGAGCGGTGGTGCTCCCCTTTATGCTTGCTTTGTTGCTTCTAACGGTCGCGGGCGGAATGGCCCAGAGCGGGGCGGTCTTCGCCTGGAGCCGACTCACGCCCAAACTCGACAAACTCAACCCCGTCGCGGGCGTCAAACGGCTCTTCGCGCTCGATTCGCTAACCCGCACGGGCATGGGCATTCTGAAGATCGTCCTTATCGGGGCAGTGGCCTACTACAGCGTGATCGGCGAGATCCGCCTGGTCCTGGCGGCGGGGATGATACCCCCGCGCGGCGTCATGCACCTCGCCGCGCACATTCTGTTCATGTTGACACTGCGCTTGTCACTGGTGCTGCTGATCCTCGGCCTGCTCGACTATTTCTACCAGCGCTGGCAGGTCGAGCGCGGCCTCAAGATGAGCAAGCAGGAGGTCAAGGACGAGTTGAAACGCATGGAGGGCGATCCGTTAGTCAAGCGGCGCCGGCGGGACGTGCAGGCCCGGATCGCCATGCAGCGCATCCGGCTCGATGTGCCCAAGGCCGACGTGGTAGTGACCAACCCCAGCGAGTATGCCGTCGCCCTGCGGTACGACGAGGTGACGATGGCGGCCCCGCGCGTCGTCGCCAAAGGGAGAGACTGGCTGGCGTTGCGCATACGGCAAGTCGCGCAGCAGTATGGTGTTCCGATTGTGCAGCGTCCGCCGTTGGCCCGGGCGCTGTACGCGACGGCAGACGTGGGGCAGGAAATCCCGCCGCAGTTCTACCGGGCGATCGCCGAGCTGCTGGCGTATGTCTACCAGCTCTCGGGCCGCGTTGCGGGATAGTGCAGAATAGCTAATTGCCGATGGCATATTGTTGTCTTTGCGGTCGGGAGCCTCGGGTTGGAAAGCGGCAACTAGCAATTAGACATTAGCAATTAGCTATTCTCTGGGAGCACGGATGCTCGAGAACCACCCGGTCATTCAGTTCATCGGAAAGAACCGCGGGTTGTTGTTCCCGGCCGCCGCCGCCGCGCTCATCTTCGTGATCCTCATTCCACTGCCCACGCCGATACTGGACGTGTTGCTGATCACGAACATCACGCTGAGCATGGTCGTGCTGATGACCGTAATGTACATCCGCACGCCGCTGGAATTCTCCAGCTTCCCATCACTGCTGCTGGTGATGACGTTGTTGCGCCTGGTGCTGAACACGGCGACGACGCGTTTGATCCTCTCGAACGGGGCCAGTGGGACCGCCGCCGCCGGACGGGTGGTCGAGGCCTTCGGCATCTTCGTGGCCAGCAATTCGCTCGCGGTGGGCGTGATCATTTTCCTG
>JAUWXH010000472.1 GCA_030616465.1 Planctomycetota bacterium
ATAACCTGCTGCGAAAGCATCTCGGGGTAGGCTGCGACGAGCCGGTCGCAGAGTTCGAGCACCTCGTCGTAGCTAGAGAGCCGGTTCCAGGCGATCTGCACTCTGCTCGGATATTGGTAGTTCTCTTGCCCCGAAGTCGCCGGGGTGAGCACGCCGGTGAGCATGAATGCGGCAAGGACGAGTTGACCTGCTGAATTAAGGCTGGATCGCACTATTCGGCCTCCGAATCCGGCTTCGTTTCGCGCAGAACGATGGTGGTGTTGAGTTCTCCGTAGACGCGGTTGAATGCTCGAAACTCCACTGCTTCCCCGGCTTTGCCGCGGATCAGCCATTTCCACGACGCGGTGCCGCCGCTGCCGGGCAGGCTGTCGGCCCGTTCCTGCGGCCGGCCGCCGATGAGACGTTCCTTTTCTACCAGCGGCCGGATGGCAAAGCCGGGCATGCGGATGTGGCGGGCAATGGCGGGGTGAGTCGGCAGATAGCCGTCGTTGACCAGGGCCGGTTCGACCTGCCAGACGCCACCGCCCAGGTCCTTGACCTCCGGATCCGCAAAGCGCGGTGCCGCGGCGAGCTTGGCGAACTCGACCAGAAATGAGACCTGTTTGTCGGCGATCTCGTCGAGCTGGTCGGCCGGCGGCGTGGTCTTGAAATACGGCGCGAAGCCGCCGATCTCGACCTTGCCGAGCGTGGGGTGATCGAACGGCGTCCACTGGGCGAAGCCTTCGCCGCTTCGCCGCTCGTCGCTGTACTTGAGCCAGCGCTGGTTGACCTCGGTGGACTCGACGTGCTGCGCGAGCGCTTCCGCCGCGGGTTTGGCGGGTTTGGCCTCGGGGGCGCCGCGGCCAAACCGGCGTTCGCCGCGTCCGCGACCCATGCGCCGCTCGCCGCGCGACGCCTCGGGCGGTCCGGCGCGGGTTTCCACGCGGACCTCGGTGCGACCGCCGCGCATTCTCTGAAAGAACGCGCGGGCCTCCTCCGGCGTGGGTTGCCGGCCGCCGAACTCCTCGCGGAAGCGGGCCATGATCGTTTCGCGGTCGAGCTCGGATCGCGTATCGGATTGCTCCGCCGCGGTTTCCGCAGTGCTTTCATCAGGCACGGGTCGGGTCCGTCTCCCGCGGGGACCTGATCTCGGCTGGGTGGTGGGCTGCGTTGTGGGTTGGGTACTCGGTTTCTTTTTCTCTTGGCGCTCCAGCGGCCACCAGAGGTTCGTGGCAAGCGACAGGACACCGCGCTGAGCGTAGATCCAGGAGTAGAAGGCGCCGTCGGCCCGGCACCCGGGCGACTCGCTCAGGCCGGTGGCCTGCTTGTACTTCTCGCTGATATGCTCGTAGAGCTTCACGTCGTCCGGGTGCAGATCGCGGTAGGCGCGCTTCGCCGGACCGCGCTCCTTGCCCTTGGGCACCGTCACGATGTTGTCGTGCCGGCCATAGGTGATTGCCGCGGTGATGTTTGGGCGGTCGACCACGAATTGGGCCAAGGCCCGGTTCTCGGGTTCGCAGAGCTGGTGGATGCCGGCGGCCTTGACGCCGGCTTCGAAGAGGTGTGGCCAGTTGCGGTCGTCGTCGACACCACCGGGCCCGTCTTCGTTGATCTCACCATCACCGTCGTCGTCGATACCTTCCAGGACTAGTTTATAGATGCCGCGTTCGCCCTTCGTGCGCTCGGCCTTCTTCAGGAAGCGAGGCTCGTCGGGATCGACGATCCACTTGCCCTCCGGGTCGGGGACGCGCATGACGGTGATGAGCCCGTCGCCGTTGAGATCGTCGGGGCCGTCTTCATCGGCCACGCCATCGCGGTCGTCATCGATGGGCTTGGCGTTGACGCGCGCCCCGCGGCGAACGGCCTCGAAGTACGTTTCGACACCGTCGGGATTAAGGCGCGGAACGACATAGACGGTGCGCTGCCTGAGCATCGTTGCGAGGTCACCGTCGGGCTGTTCGCCCAACGCCGTGACCAGCCGCCGGGCAACATTCAGCGCGGTCTCACTCCCCGCAGGATGGTCGGCGTCGATTCCACCCATGATGAGCAGGGCTTGGCGTTGGTCAGGCGGAACATCGCCGACAGCGGCCACGCGGAGCAGCCAGACCTCGCGTCCACCGTGGGTTGTCGCGATCGATCGCACGGACACGGCTTCGCCGCCTGCCTCGGCGAGCCCGCGCAGCATGCCGGTCATTTCGGTGAAGGGGTGGTAGCCGGCGCTCCAGTTGACTGGAGCGATTGGTTGAACCTCGCCTGTCTGCGGTGAGCGCGTGACCTCGCCTGCATCACTCTGCACCGCCACCCGACCGGGCTGCCGCGCATCCACCGCCGGTGATTGGGGCTGCGCGCAGCTCGCAGCAGACAAACACAAGCCGATTCCCGCTAAGAGTGACGACCACGCCATTTGAACCTCACTGCGAATGCACACCGTACGCGTCCGGCCCCACGCGGATCCGGCCTTGGAGGCGAGATTGTAGCGTAAACGGGCTCGTCAGGTCCCCGGAAAAACGCACCTGGCTTTCGTCACCCCCGCTGGT
>JAUWXH010000296.1 GCA_030616465.1 Planctomycetota bacterium
ACCGGTGAGATCGAGCAGGCCGAGCGCGTGTTCCGCGAGGTGCTTGCCCGGCGGCCGGATCACGCGATCACGCTTCAACGCTTCGCCGGGCTGATGAATCGGTTGGGCAAGCTGGACGAGCCTGCCCAGGTCTTGCGGGAAGCACTGCAGTCAGACCCGCGGAACGAGGTGCTGCACTTTCGGCTGGGGCAGTTCCTGGCGAGTGCGAACCGCACTGCTGAGGCGGTGGCGCACCTCCGCCAGGCCGTCGAGCTGCGACCGGAGTTCCTGGCGGCGCGGCACGCACTTGCCCTGGGGCTCGAGCAGAGTGGCGACCTGGCAGGAGCCAGCGCCGAATGGGAACAGGTCTTGCGGGCCAACCCGAAGTTGCAGGATGGGTATCTGAGGCTGGCACGCTTGATGCACCAACAGAGGGACACTCCCACGATGGCGCGCGTTCTCCGCCAAGGGCTGGAGCACCTTCCCGATGCGCACGACCTGGCCAACACCCTGGCATGGATCCTGGCCGCATCGGCGGACCCGAACCAGCGCAACGGTGCGGAGGCCGTCGAATGGGCCGAGAAGGCCTGTGCGCTGACGCAGCACCGGCAGCACCTATACCTGGACACGCTGGGGGTCGCCTACGCCGAAGTGGGACGCTTCGAGGACGCGGTCAGGGTGGCGCGCCAGGCGATGAAACTGGCCACGGCAGCCCGCAACGCCCGCCAGGCGGAGAAGTACCGCCGCCGCATCACGCTCTACGAGTGGAAGCAGCCCTATCACGAATCGGAATAGGCGCCGGGTGGCCGCGAGGGTGGGTTATCGGGGTTGAGGGGAGTGAGCCACACGCCGCCGGCGAGGCGCGGATAAACGAACGGGAGGCTTCCGAGGGGAAGCCTCCCGTATCGCTTACCGTTGTTGTGCTGCTCGATGAGCAGCGGGGCAGATGTCGCCCTAGCGACGACGCAGCAATACTGCGCCGAGGCCGAGCAGCAAGAGCGAAGCCGGCTCGGGGATGCCGCGGAACACGACATCGTCGACGTTCCAGCCGGAATAGAACCACGAGCTGTCCGTCGGGCCAATGCCCCAACGGACGTAGACCGTGGACTCGCCATCGGCCACGCCGGAGATGTCGTACGACACGAAGTTCCACGAGCTGTCGGTAAGGGCTGCGGTGTTCTCCCACACCATCGTCCAGTTCACGCCGTCGTTGGAGACCTCGAGGTAGGCGTGATCGTAAGTGGGAGACTCGACATTCAGGTAGCGCTGGAACTCCAGCTCAACGTCGGTGTAGGCGCTGAAGTCCAGCGCGGTTGTGGTCAGATAGAGCGCCGCCGGCATACTGGCCTCGTAGTCACCCAACTGGGCGCCGAGCCCGGTCAGGTCGTAGCCGTAGACGTTCGTGCCGCTGTAAGCGCTGGTGGGATCGGGATTGCCGTGCTCCCCACCAAGGCCCATCGGCGCGCCGAACTGCCACTCACTCCCGCCGTCGATCGTCCAACCGGGATCGGCGTCCATGTTGAACGTGTAGATCGGCGGCTTGACGATGTACTCCTTGAACGTGAAGTCGATGTAATCCCACGTCGCGTCGGGGAGCCCATCGCTACCGTCGTCGAAGCTCTCGTAGAAGTCGAACGTCCAGGTTCCGACTGGATCGCCGGCACCAAAGAAGGCGGCGCTGCTGCCGGAGAATAGCGCTCCACCTGGGAAGGTGGTGCCGGAGCCAAGCGTCCACGTCGCGGACCCGAGCGGGCCGGAGATGTCCAGCGTCAGCTCGCTGCCGAAAGTGGCAGAGTTGATCGGCACGCAGAAACCGGCCCAGTCGATATTCCCCAACGTGTAGCCGCCGCCCAGGTTAGCGTTGTACGTCACCATCCCGGGGCCGGCCTGGCTGTCAACGTTGTAGAACGAAACGACCTCGTCGGCCAGCGCGACGCTACCCAATAGCAATGGTAAAGCCGCTAATAGTGCAATCTTCCTCATAACCCTCCTCCAAAAAAGTTCGGAGCTCGTGAATATAACCCTGAGAATGGGGTCCCGACTCACTCTTGAACCCCGATCTCACCTAAACAGTACTCCTCAGTCCGGTGAACCTCCTTCATGCCACCGACCCAAGCACTGCCGCTGTTCCTGCGGCCGCCTTGGACCGGAGTCGTCAGTTGTTGGTCCCAGCCTACGGCGAACCTCTCGCCCGCGGCCTCGAAAGCACCAAGGCGTGATTAACCTGGCGCTTTGACAGCGTGAAAAGAACGCGCTGCCACTGCGGTGCAAACACATGTCTTTGAAGATCAGGGGGCTAGTTGCTGCCCGTCACTCCGCTCCTGTGCCCCGGAGCGCATACACTCCTGCGGGCACACGCAGATTAGCCCATCCGCCAAAATACTGCAAGACTTTTTCAAGGAAATGTCGCCCGGCGGGTGGGCCGGAGGCACTGCCACTCAAAACGCGTACTGGGAGGGGTTTCGGCCGGCCAGGGTGTCGGTTCGCGGGGCGACCAGCTTGTCGGTAGCTTGGGTGGTGTCAAACGTCGCGGTCAGCGGTGCGTTGGGGCGGTTGTTATCGGTCGTCGAACTCCACGAGCAGGAGGCCAGTGCTTTGCCGCCCGGATCGTAGACGACGGCACCCGTCGAACCGGCGGCGACGATGAAAACGCGATTCTCGGCCGCACGGGCCCTCAAGGTCACCGGATCGATCTTATCGCCGAAAACCGCCACCACGTGCGTCCCTCGCAGCGCCAGCGCCCGGATCGGCGCGAAGCCGCGCGCGTCTTCGTCGCTGAGCGCGGCTATGCAAACGCCTTGCAGGAGGAATGCGCCACGCCGCGGGCCGACCAGTGTCGCCGTTCTGGCCCCGGCCCGGGGGCTCGGGCCGGCGCGGCGTGCGGTTGGAAGACTCGGCCGAATGACCAGCGTAAGCGATGGATGCTGCTCGGCGACCCCCGGCGGCGGAGCCGGTGCATGCTCTGAGGTCGGCGGCGGATGAATTACCACGCGTAGCATCGGCGGCTGCGGTCCCAGCAGCACCGCCCGGTCGGTGGCCCGGACGCGCGGCGCACGCGGCCTGGTCAGCCCCACCTCGGCACTGACAACCGTGGTCTCACGCCTGCCGCACTGGGCCAGGACATTCCCCTCAGCATCGCAGATCAGGCTCGAGCCGACGAAGGTCGTGTCGCCCTCGACGCCCCACTTGCTGGCCGATGCGATGGCGACGCCGAATTCCTTGGCCCGTGCGGGCACCAGAAAGTCGGGCTGCGGGTTCCACAGGGCGTTAGGGCCGGCAACATTGACCCAGGCGGTCGGGTGCGCGATCAGGGATGCCCCGCGGTGCACGAGCGTGGCCGGGATCTCAGGCAAGCGCGCATCGGCACAGATCATGAGGCCGACGCGGCCGATGTCGCTGTCCAGCGGCTCGATGGTGCGGCCGGGCTCGAACCAGTCGCGGTCGAAGTCCCATAGGAAGCATTTGTGGTGGACGCCGAGGATGCGTCCGCTCGGGCTTGCCAGGCAGGCGGCGTTGAACAGTCGATCCCCGTCCTCGGCGATGTAGCCGGCGCAGATGGCGAGGTTGTGTTCTCGAGCCCAGGTGGAGAGCTTGTCCAGGAACTCGCGGTGTCCCGGCAGGCCCGCGGTCCGGGCCGCGAAGTAGGCCTGCTTCGACCCGATGTGGTACGCCGGCCAGGCACACTCGGGCAGGACCAGCAGGGTCGCGCGCTGTGCGGCCGCACGTTGCACGAGCTCGGCAAGCAATTCGAGTGTCTCGGGCCACTGGTCGAGCCGGGCGCCGGGCGTCTG
Organism: Planctomycetota bacterium; assembly: GCA_030616465.1. Classification (GTDB taxonomy): domain Bacteria; phylum Planctomycetota; class Phycisphaerae; order UBA1845; family Fen-1342; genus JAUWXH01. The sequence goes on from JAUWXH010000296.1 coordinate 3,771, forward strand.
GGCGACCGCGATTCTCGGCATGGGCGTGACACCTCGTGAAGCGTGGCGATCAGTCGGCAGCGCGCTGGTCCGAACAGGGGATTCGACCGCCGACGAACGCCGGACTCTACCACAGCCGGCGGGCAGGTGTCACGCGGGCGAGGACGTGCGTCTGCCAGTCGGAGTAACCCTGCCCGCCCAATGCCTCCACCCTTCTGGGGCCCGCAGGCACTGAAAGTGCTGATGGTGGTATAATACTTTGGACCGGCCGAGCGGGGCTATAGGGGAACAGACTATGGACTCTCGCATCAAATACAAGATTTGGCTCTCGGCTTCTTC
>JAUWXH010000526.1 GCA_030616465.1 Planctomycetota bacterium
CCTGCGCGGGGTCGCCAGCCAGTTCGAGGAACTGGTCAAGGTCGAGCGGCCGCCCAGCATGGACGGGCGCGACATGATCATGGTGCTCACCCCCAACAAGGCCGCCCTGGACAAGCTCGACGTCAAGAGCGAGGCCCCGCAGGCCGACGCCGAGGTCCCTTCCGCCTAGCCGGCGCGCCCGGGGTCACGCGACGCGCAGCTCCTGGCAGTCCGCGACACGCGACAGCTAACGTGTCTGTGTGCTGCCGCTGTACCAGTTCACACTCGCCCCGGCAGGACCGGTGGGGTAGTCTCTCCGGCGTTGGCCGGCGTCAGGCCAGTGAGCTTCAGACAAGGGGCTCGTGGTGCGCTGCGGATACTTCGACTGCTTCAGCGGTGCTGCGGGGGATATGATCCTCGGCGCGCTCGTCGATGCCGGGTGTCCCCGCGAAACACTCACCGAGGCCGTCGCCCAGCTCGATCTGCCCGGCGTGCAGCTTTCGGCCGAGAAGGTCACGCGGCACGGGCTGGCGGCGACGCAGGTCGTGGTATCGGTCACGCCCGAGACGCCCGCCAAGCACCGCCGTCTGCCGGAGATTCTCAGCATCATCGATGCGGCCGGGCTGGAACCACGTGTTGCCGAGCGGGCGGCCGGCATCTTCCGTCGGCTGGCCGAGGCGGAAGCGGCCGCCCACGGCACGCCGGTCGAAGAGGTCCACTTCCACGAGGTCGGAGCAGCCGACGCGATCGTGGACATCGTGTGCGCGTGTGTCGGCGTGGCGCAGCTCGGCTTGGAACGCATCACCTGCTCGCCCATCCCGACCGGGTCGGGCACGGTTGCCGGCGAGCACGGCGTCCTGCCGGTCCCCGCGCCCGCGACGGTAAACCTGCTCAAAGGCGTGCCGCTGGCCGCCTGTGACGAACCCGGCGAACTAACCACGCCCACCGGGGCGGCTATCCTGACTACCCTCGCCGACGCCTACGGCCCGCTGCCGCCAATGCGCATCTGCTCCGTCGGCTGCGGGGCCGGGACGCGGGAAGGGCGCGGGCGCGCCAACCTGCTGCGGCTGATCGTGGGCGAGGCGGAGCCCGAGGCGGCCGGCGAGCGCGACCTCGTCTGCGTGCTGGAGGCCCAGTGCGACGACGCGACCGGCCAAGCGCTCGCCTACGCCTGCCAACGCCTTCTCGAAGCCGGTGCGCTCGACACCTTCATCGTGCCGATCATCATGAAGAAGGGTCGCCCGGGGCAGTTGCTGACGGTGCTGTGCCGGTGCGAGGACGTCGCGGCGCTGGAAACGATCGTCTTCCGCGAGACGACGACACTGGGGATTCGCCGCCACGAGGCCCGGCGGAGCAAGCTGACGCGGGAGCACGTGGCCGTGCAAACGCGTTTCGGAACGATCCGGGTGAAGGTCGGGCGGCGCGGGGACGAGACCATCCGGGCTTGGCCGGAGTACGAAGACTGCGCAGAGATTGCGCGGCAGGCCGGCGTCCCGCTCCGCGAGGTCCAGCAGGAAGCACTACGGGTCTGGGCGAACGAGCATGATGCTTAGTGCGGACAGCTCGATGGTATCCGGCCTCTGGGTACCGCTGCTGGCGCTCCTGGGTGTTGCCCTGCTGCTGATTCAGCTCCGGCGTCACCAGTTCCGCACTACCTCCGCACGCGACGTGACGCGTGACCAGTCCGCCCGGCTGCGCGACCAGCGGGGGATCCAACAGACGATGGATCAGTTGCTCTTGCAGCTCGAGGAGCTATCGCGGCGGATCAACGCGCAGGTGGACACCAAGTTCCTCAAGCTCGAGACGGTAATCCGCGACGCGGACGAGCGCATAGCGAAGCTCGAAGGCCTGCTCGGAAAATCGAAGCAGCCGGGCACACGAACGACGGGCTCGGCCAACGCCCGGGACCGGAAGCCCGTTTCCGAACCGGGCGGCGAGTCCCGCCCCACCACTCCCCCGCCCAGAGCGTCCACCCCCCTACCGCGGCCGTCCACCCCCCCGCCGGAGCCGTCCACGCCCCCCGCGGTGGCCTCC
>JAUWXH010000567.1 GCA_030616465.1 Planctomycetota bacterium
GCACGCTGTGTGGCCATGCGGTCGAGGATCAGCCGTTCCTCGTCGCGCGCGGGGTAATCGACCAGCAGCTTGAGCATGAAGCGATCGATCTGAGCCTCGGGCAACGGGTAAGTGCCCTCCTGCTCGATCGGGTTCTGCGTCGCCAGCACCAGGAAGGGCTCGTCCAGCGGGAAGGTCTGGTCGCCGATCGTGATCTGCCGCTCCTGCATGGCCTCGAGCAAAGCGCTCTGCACCTTGGCCGGGGCGCGGTTGATCTCGTCGGCCAGGATCAGGTTGGCGAAGATCGGCCCCTTCTTGACGGTGAAAGTACCATCTTGCGGCTGAAAGACCATCGTGCCGATAATGTCAGCCGGCAACAGGTCCGGCGTGAACTGGATACGTTGGAAGCGGGTGCGGATGGTGCGGGCCAAGCAGGCGACCGACATGGTCTTGGCCAGTCCCGGCACGCCTTCGAGCAGGATGTGCCCGTTGGCCAGGAGCCCCACCAGCATCTTCCGCAGCAGGTCCTCCTGCCCCACGATCACCCGGCGCATCTCGGCCAGCAGGCGTTCGAAGGGTTCGAAGTGTTGGCGGACCAGCTCGCCGACCTGCTGCACTTCCATATGCGTCATGGCCATGGATCGAACTCTCCCATTCGGCGGCATTCGACGCCGACGTCGAACCGCTCCCAGAGGCTAATCGCTGGGCAGGCAAAATCAATCGCGCGTCGGGGCGTCGGCGGTTGCCTTCGAAGGAAGACGGCCGCAGGGGCCGGGGCCTGGCGCAATCCTGATCGCGCTCCCTTCCGCTCGATAGCACGTGCGTATCACACAACAAGAAGTCACTCGTTCGACAACTCCCCGGAGGGCCGAGCGATACACTCTCACCGCCCTACACTGCTAGGCCGGCAGGCGTCAGTTGCGCAGAACGACGCCGATGAATTGCGCATCGGCCCGCATCGCCTGGTATGATTGAGCGTGAGGACCGTGCACGCGCCGGTGGCGGTCCGCAGTGGACGAGCCGATGGCAATTGAGCGCGAGCGATTTTCGCCGGACGAGTTGGCGGTCGTGTTGAGCCATTACGACCTGGGGGTGATCCGCAATGCCAAGGAGTTCGCCCGCGGTTCGCGCCGCTCACCCAAGCTGCTGCTGCGCGCCGTGGACGGGCGGTATCTGCTTAAGCGGCGGGCGGCCGGCCGCGACAAGCCGGAGCGCGTCGAGTTCGCCCACGCATTGTTGAAAAAGCTGCGCCAGCGCCGCTTTCCGGTTCCGGCGTTGGTCCCCACGCGCGACGGACAGGATTCGATGCTGCGTTCGGCCGGACGCGTCTACGAACTATTCGAGTTCATGGACGGCGAGCGTTACGACGGCTCGCTGGAGCAGACCACGCACGCCGGCAAGACGTTGGCCCGCTTCCATCGGGCGGTGGCCGACCTTCAGACGGGCTGGGTGCCGTCCCGGAGGGCCTATCACGACTCGCAAGCGGTTCGGGACGGGCTGAACTCGATCCCCACGACCACCGCCGGCCACGG
>JAUWXH010000169.1 GCA_030616465.1 Planctomycetota bacterium
CCAGCATCACGCCCAGATTCCCGCCGGCCATCTTCGTCCCCAACAGAGACGTGAGAATCACCACGTACAGCAGTACGCTGGCCAGGGTCATGAGCCAATACTGCAAACCCGGCAGCTTCAGCACACGCCTGAGCAGCGGCGACTTCGCCAGCAGATCAACGCCGCCTTGCACGCCCAGGGGCCCCGGCGGCAAGGGATTGGCCACATCGGCGGCCTCCGCGCCAGCGGCCCGCGAGCATCCCCGCCTCCACCTCCACCTCAGCAGCCCGACCAACGGCAGCGCGCACAGCACCCCGGTCGCGCCCACGTGCAGATAATTCGGATGCACAACGAAGACCCCCTGCTCGAACGCGTGCATCTCCCCGCACCAGACGTGACACCGGTAGCGGGACTTCGTATTGAAAAACCCGGCGAGCCCTGCCCGCCCAACCTTGAGCACCACTTCCCGCATCCGCTCCGGCTCAGCCTCCGGACGCGTCGGGCGGGTTAGCTCGACCTGCCCGGTCTGCGGCGTGATCTTGACGTCCAGGTCGTATTCCTGAAGGAAGAAGCTATGGGCCGTGTCCCGCGCAGAGAACGTCAGGATCAGTCTATCCCCGCGGTTGACGTGGATGATCTCCGGCTGCATGCCGTAGCGGAAATGCTCGACGTGAATACGCCGGGTCGTTGGCTCGGGAGCCGTCAGATGCGCAATCAGCACCGGCAGGGCAAAGGCGAGCGTCAAAGTCCCGATGACGATCGTGTGCTGGAAGCTTCTTCTCAACCGGCCTCTCGCTCTCGGTTTCTGTCGGGGCTCCTGCCGATCCATCAACGCAGCTAACCGCCTTTCGCGGTTGGGCTCAGCGAGCCGCCCCACCCGTCCGGCAGAGCCTCAATTCTGGTCATCGGCCACAGCTAACGCAAGGAAGATCGGTTAGCGCGAGCTTATAGGACGGGTGACTCGGCCGACGGTCCGCAGGCAGGCTCACAGAGTGTCGCGAGTCTCCGGGCCGGGCGCCAGACGACGGCCGCGTTAGCCGGCGGGTGGGCGGCGGAGAGAGTAATAGGGCAGCGGCCCGCAGGCCGTATCGGACTCAGGCATCTCGCGGTTTATGGGGCGCTGGGGGGTTAAGGTCGGCTCGGGGTGGACGTTACCCCTTGTGTCGCCGGTGGTTGTTTAAGCGCCCCGATCCCCGCGTCGATATCCGGAACGATCGCGCAGACAGTCTATCTCTGGGTTGAGAGCGGCATGGGTGACGTGAGCGAAGAACAGCGGGTGGGACAGCGGCGGCCATCGATCAGGCGGGCGCTGTGCAGTGGGGTGTTGCCCGAGGCATTGGGGCTGGCGTTCGTGGCGACTCTGTTGGCGGGGTTCGTCGCAGCCGGTGCGATCGCCAAGCACATGCTGCGTACGCAGGTGGAGACGAGTGCGATCCAGAAGGGGCAGGCGTTGGCCCAGACCTTCGCTGCCGCGCTGGGCACCGTCGCGGACCAGGACGAGCAGGTGGTGCAAGACCTGCTGGAGAAGCTGTGCGCGAACGAAGCGTGCCGCGTCCAGTGGGTCGGTCAGGACGGTCAGCCACGGGCTCAGTGGCCGATGGACTACTCCGCTTCCGGCAAGCCTGAGACGGCGGGCGCGTCGCCGTCGCCGTCGGATTCGAGCGGTCCGGATTCCGAGCTCGAGGCGCCGACGACGTTTACCGCTGCTGTCCATACCGTAACCGGGGAGGAGGCCGGGGCGGTTCACCTCCAGATCGCGGCGCGGGGGTTGGGGCAATACACCGGAGAGCTGTGGAAGCTGTACGCCCTGGCGGCGGGGGCGACGCTCGTTCTCTTCGTGTTTCTTTACCGGCAACTGCGGCACCGCCTGCGGCCGATGGCGGCGATCCAATCCAGTCTGAGCAGCTATGCCGCGGGCATCGAAAAGGAACTGGTCACGCTGACGTTGAGCGACTCGTTGGGCGAGGTGGCCCGCACCTGGAATCACCTGATTGGCGAAACGGCCGAATGGCAGCGGCAGGCCCGCTCGGGTGAAACCGCGAACCTGGACAAGCAGATGGTGCAACGCTTCGAGACCCGGACGCTACGGCACATCCTGGACCGGTTGCCGTTCGGCGTGCTCGGGGTCGGGCACGATCAACGCGTTACCTACACGAACGCGTCCGGCGCCGAGCTGCTCGGTCGGCCGATGGAGAGCCTGGTCGGCGCGCCGCTGGCCGAGGCCGTCGAGGAGGAAGTGGTGGTGCGGGCGGCGGCGGGTGTCGGTACGCGGAGCGGCGGCCTGTCGATCGACCGGACCCGCGGCGACGACGACCGCCAGATCACCTTGCGCTTCCTCATTCTGCCGCCGGATCAGGACTGCGGCGGCGAAACACTGATCACGATCCAGGACGTCAGCCACCTGCAGGAAGCGGAACGGGCACGTGACAACTTCCTCTACCACGTTACGCACGAGTTCCGCACCCCGCTGACCAACATTCACGCGTATGCCGAAACCCTGACCAAGCAGGAGTTCGACGACGAGCAGACGCGCAAGGAGTGCTACAATGTCATTATCAGCGAGACGCGGCGGCTGTCGCGGCTGGTCGAAGACATCCTCAACGTCTCGCAACTCGAGGTCGGTTCGGCCCGGCTGGAGATGGGCGAGGTGGACCTGCTGCGACTGGTCCGACAGACGGTGCAGGACAACCTGGGTGCCGCGGACGAGAAGGGCATCGACCTGACGCTCAAGCTCCCGCCCAAGGTGCCGAAAATTCACGCGGACAAGCAGCGTCTGGCCGTCTTGCTCAACAACCTGACCGGCAACGCGATCAAGTACACGCCCACCGGTCAGCGGGTCGATGTGGCCCTGCAGGTCACGGACCGCGCGGTGGAGATCTCGGTGGCCGACACCGGCATCGGGATTGACCCGGCGGATCAGCCCCACGTGTTCGACAAGTTCTACCGCGCGGCGAGCGACAGCACGCAAGCGGTCCCGGGGAGTGGGCTGGGGCTGGCGATTGCCCGGGAAGTGGCCCGGCTGCACGGGGGTGACATTCAACTGGAAAGTGAGCTCGGGAAGGGGTCCACGTTCGTCGTGCAGTTGCCCAAGCCGGCGGCGACGGCGTAGGAGGTGCGTTACGCATGAGTCGCATACTGGTCGCCGAAGACGACCCGCACATCCTGCGGGTGATCAGCCTCTGGCTTTCGCGCCAGGGACATCAGGTGCTTGAGGCGCGTAACGGGGCGGTTGCCCTGGGGCTCTTCCGGGAACACGCTCCCGAAGTCCTGGTGACGGACGTCAACATGCCGGCCATGGACGGGCTCGAGCTGGTCGAGCAGGTCCTGCGCGCGCCCGGGAACCTGCGCGGTGTGATCGTCCTGACCAATCGCTGGGACCACGGACAGATTCGCGAACGGCAGGCTCAGTCGGGCGTGCACGTACTGCCCAAGCCGTTCAGCCCCTCGAAGCTGTCGGATCTCATCCAGACGATTGCTGCTCAAGAGCCGATGGGCGTTGTCGGCGGCTCGGCGCCAAAGCCGTCGGCCGGGCCACCCGTCACGCAGCCACAGCGTATCGGAGGACCGTGAGGTTATTTGTATGAGTGGGCAAGGCCTGTCGGCCCCGGCAGATGCGCTGCTACAGGAGTTGCTGGACGGTCTCACCGGACCGGCCGGGCCGGATGCGCTCCGCTCGCTCGGGTTGGTCGGCTGCGGAACAAACGTCCCCCGTCCGCCGGCGCACTGCCTGAGTGCCTGCCTGGACGGGAACCCCGATCTGGCGTCATCGCGCGGTTGCCCGTGGCTGACCGCGGCGGCGCAGGGCCGGGTTGATTCGTCGTGCCTTCAGGATGGACGGTGCCCTCGGGGGTTCGCGGTCTCAGCGCGGCAGGTTGCGATGCAGGGGCAGGCGGCGCTCGTGCTGGCGGTCGATGGGCCGATCGTCGGTTCTCCCGCCGGGAATGTCTGTGCTGGGGTCCTTGACACGCTCGAGGCCGCCTCGCGGCTGGTCGAACGGGTCGATTGGCTCTCCGAGGAGAATGTGGGTTTGGCGGACGAGGTTCTGCGCACCTACGAACAACTGAACCTCATCTTCGACTTCACCCAGCAGATCACGCATATCACGGATGTAGTCGAGATCGAGCACATAGTGCTCAGGCGGCTGGGCAGTTTGCTCGGGGCCGACCGCGTCTACCTGCTGAGTGACAGCGGGCGCCGCCTGTGCTGCAACGTGGAGGCCGGCGTCGTTGCCCATGAGGGGGCCGACGGGTCCCTCGACGGTCGGTTGGCCGATCAGATCGAACACGTCCGCCGGGCGCGGCAGGTGTGCGTCGCTTCGGGCGATGAAGGCCAGTTTATCCTCGGTCCGTTGCTGCGGCTGGACGAGCAGGTCGATGTCATTCTGGCCACTCGTCCGCCGGACAAGGGGGAGTTCACCTCTGGGGACATGCTGCTGGTCGAATCGGTGCTTACCTTCGGCGGGCAGATGATCACCAACAGCGAGCTGCACGAGAGGCTGCGGCGGATGTCGGTGGAGGTGACTCGTGCGCTGGTGAGCGCGATTGACCAGAAAGACCACTACACCAGCGGTCACTCCGAGCGGGTGGGCTTCCTCGCGCATCTGACCGGGCGGCGCATGGGGCTGCCGCTCAGCGAGCTACAGGTGCTGGAGTGGGCGGGACTGCTGCATGACGCGGGCAAGATCGGGATCCCGGAGGACATTCTCAACAAGCCCGGCCGACTGACCGAGGCCGAGTTCGACCTGATCAAGCAGCATTCGGTGATGAGCCACGAGATCCTCAAGCCGATTGCCAGCCTCGAGCACGTGCTGGCGGGCGTCCTCTACCACCACGAGGCCCCCGACGGCTCGGGCTATCCCGAAGGCCTCACGAGCGACGAGATTCCGCTGGTCGCCCGGATCATCCACACGGCGGACGTCTTCGACGCGCTCAGCTCCGCGCGCTCCTACCGCGGCGCGTACTCGATCGAGGCGGCGTGTGACATTATCCGCCAGGATGCGGGCACCAAGATCGACGCCGAGGTCGCGCAGGTTTTCCTGGAGGCTATCGCGGCATTTCGGGCCGCGCGCCCCGACGAGTTTGCGGCAATGTTCCTTCCGGCCGAGGAGAACTCCGTTGAACAACCATAGAGCATCCTTGCCAGATGGGTTGTGGCTCGTTTTCAGCAGCCTGGCGCTGCTGGTGACCTGCCATCTGGCTGCCTTGCATGACGGCGCGGTCGCTCCGACGGAGCCGGTGCTCATTACGGCCATCGTCAGCGGATACCTGGGGCTGGGGGTCGGCGTCTTCCTGAACCGGCTCCGCCGGTCTGGCAACCGTGGTCGCGGGGTGCAACGGGAGCCGGTCGCCGCGGCGCCCCTGTCGCCGCCCGGCGAATCTGCCGCGACGGTGCGGGATGGAATCGCTAGTCGGATGAGCTCGGCGTTCCTGGCGTGGCTTCAGGAGCAACGCGACGGCGAGATCAGTGCTTGGGGCTCGTTCGACCAGTTGATCCGAGAGATGCTCACGGAGCATCTGGGTGCCGCGCGCGTGCGCTGCTACCACGTGCCGCCCGGGTCGCAGCAGCTCCGGAGTCTCTCGCAGTCCGACTCGTCAGCGGCGGACATCGATCAAGCTACTCCCGACGTGGTCTTGGGTCAGGTCGCGGTCACCGGCCGGGAGTTCGTCGCCGGCGAGCCGCTGGACGGGGAACTGCCGGGCCGGCCGGCAAGCGGGACGGGGGAAG
>JAUWXH010000543.1 GCA_030616465.1 Planctomycetota bacterium
CCACGCTGCGCTGGTTGCGGCACGTCGAAGCCCCGCCAACAGATGCGGCGGCCGCCGCGGACGCCGAGGTCGATGTGCCCGAAGGGGCCAGCGTCCTCGACATGGTGGATGAGCCGGACGACAGCGCGCGGGTCACGGCCGATGTGGAACGACTGGCTGCCCAGGCCGGTGACCGCGAGGGCAAGCTGTCGGCCGCCGAAGGCGGGCGTATCAAGAAGATCCTCCAACGCCTCGAGCGCGAGCTGGGCGTGGTCGCGAACGCGCTGCTCAAACATCCCGACGTCCGGCGGACGGAAGCGGCGTGGCGGGGACTGAAGTTCCTCGTGGACCGCGTGGATTTCCGCGAAGGCCTACGCTTGGCGGTCTTGCACGCCCCGCGCGAAGAGGGCGTGTCACGGCTCGTCGAGAAGGTCATCAGTCCGGCTTTCGACGGCGAGATCCCCACGCCGGGAATGATCCTGTTCGACTATCCCTGCGCGAACACGCCGGCCGACATCGGCATGCTGGACGAGCTGGCGCAGCACGCGGCGGGCTTGCCCGTCCCGGCGGTGTTCCCGCTGGAGGCGAAGTTCTTCGACGTAAAGCACCTGGGCCTGCTCAAGAACCTGCCGAACCTGTCCGGGCTGCTGGACGGGTGGCAGTTCGCCAAGTGGAAGTCGCTGCGCGACCAGCCGTACAGCAAGTCGCTCGTGCCGATGCTGGGGCGCTTCATTCTGCGGGCCCCGTATGCGGCGAACGGCCGCGCCGGTGAGTTCACTTGCACGGAGACCGTAACCGGCGAACGCGACCTCGTGTGGGGCGGCGGACATCTGGCCATGGGCCTCTGCGCCGCCCGCGCCTATGCCCAGCACGGCTGGCCGACGCGCATGTTCGGTGCCGGGGCCGGCAAGATCGAAGACCTGCCCGTGGTCGAAAACCCGAAGGACGCCAAAAAGCCCTGGGGACCGGGCGATTTGATCCTGCCCGATCGGCGGCTGGACGAGCTGCCCGCGGTCGGCATCAACGTGCTGACGAGCGTCAAGAACAACGACTACTGCATCCTGCTCGGGGGCGTTTCCGCCAAGCGCCCGGTTCAGACCGCCGAAGTCTCCGCCCAGCAAGCCGCGCTCGAGGTCAGCCTGCCCTATCAGCAGTTCAGCAACATCGCCAGCGCCTACCTGTGCGAGCAACTGCCCACCTTGCGCGGGCTCCAGCACGAGGAGATTCAGAAGCGGCTGCTGTTCGGGTTGGCCAACCTGCTCGGCGTGAAAGAGGAAGCGGATCTGGAGGCGGTGCAGGTCGGCGTCGGGCCAAACCCGCAAGACCCCGCGCAAGCGTTGGTGCAGATCCGCCTCACGCCGCCCGGCCGGATCGTCCCCGGCGGGCTGCACATCGAGTTCGGCTTCGCGGTCTAGGATCGCGAGTTCGCGCTGCGCACGTTTGTCAGTGTGTCTTTTCCAAAGCGAGCTACGGTTCGCGCGGCTTGGGATCGCGCTCCCGGCGCTGCTCACGCTAATCTCGTCGGCCGCCGAAGACGGGCGTTGGGGCGGGGGTGTGAGGTTGTTCCGATAAGAGCGGGCTGGGGGGGTGCGGGAGGGGAAGGTGGTCAAGGTGGTCATTTGTGCGCCCCCCCTATTGGAGCACCTTTGTTATCCGGACGTAGCGGGGGAGGCGTAAAGGCGTAAGCCTCAAGCTGTAAGCTGGGTGCGGGCGCGTTCATGCAGGATTCTAGCCACAGAGGTCATGATTTGTTTCAGTCAAAGTGAGACAGTTAGCCTTTCTGGATAAGAGACGATTTTCTCGTCCGTCCAGGGCAATAGGCGTTGTCGCAGCTTGATGTTCTCCTGCTTTCGCAGCTCTCTGGCCGTTCTCAGTTTCCGGCG
>JAUWXH010000456.1 GCA_030616465.1 Planctomycetota bacterium
TCCACGCCTTGCGTGGCCTGACGAACAAGCGTTTCGGCCGCGGCGAAACGGGCCAGAAGACGTGCCGCACGCTGATGGCGGCCGGCATGCACTTCATGGACCGCTACAACTACGACGTCGAGCGCATCCGCCGCTGTGTCATCCACTACAGCACGCCGGACGGGGTCTACCCGTTCTGCACGATCAACGGCGGACCGACGTATCGGCCCTTCCTCGAAAAGATGCTTGCCCAGCGCAGCGCGGACGGGCAGGCGACCGCACCTGACCGTCACTGCCAAAGCGCCTACGAGGGGCACAGGCGACAATACGTGACGAAGGGGACCCGGTAGCGAGGGTTCTCAGCCACCAATTGAACGGAGGCGACAAATGTACGCGCGGTGACCAAGGGGGGTCCTGTGCGCCGCCGGCGTCCAGGCGTTGCCGGGATGGTCCGCTAACCGGTGGCCTGCCGCCTGGAGGGGCGGAACATCCGACCGGCGCGAAAAACGCGCTTGCCTCGGCACCTGCCGCAGTGATAGCATATTATCAAGTGAGAGGTGAACGGTAAGGACCAGTTCCCACGTCACCGGGGAGGAAGGGCAGAAGTCATGTATATGAAGCGACTGCTGAATCTGAGTGCTCTAGCGTGCGCCGTGGTGTTTTTGCGGTTCGCCGCGCTGCCGGCCGCCGCTGACCTCTACCTCGGCCCGGAAGAGCTCGTGCAGGCCGACGGAGCTGACATTCAGGTCCCCGGCTGGTCCGTGCCGTCCTTCGTTTACTGGGACGGCGACGATTTGAAGGACCTGGTTATCGGCGAAGGCGGAAACCCCGGCAAGGTCCGGGTTTACCTGAACGTGGGAACGTCCTCCGCCCCCCAGTTCTCGGCCTACTTCTACGCCCAGTCCGACGGCTCCGACCTTGAAGTTCCCGGAGCCGGGTGACAGGGCGCGTATCCCCGGGTGGTCTACTGGGACGCAGATGCAAGAAAAGACCTTCTGGTCGGCCTGGCCGACGGAAGGGTTCAGCTCTTCTCAAACATCAATACAGACGATGAGCCGCAGTTCGACGCGGGTACGTACCTGCAGGTGGGTGAGCCCGGCTCAAAGGTGGATATCGACGTGGTCTACCGCGCCACCCCCACCGTCGTCGACTGGAATAGCGACGGTAAGAAAGACCTCGTCGTCGGCGCCCGCTACGGCAAGATACATGTTTTCCTCAATGAAGGCACCGATAGCGAGCCCGACTTCCGCACGGAGCAGTTCGCGCAGCTCAACGGCGAGGACCTGGTCGTGCCCTCTGAGCGCTCCAGTCCGCACATCCTCGATCTCGACGGCGACCACATGAAGGATCTGCTGACGGGCAACACCAACGGCGAGCTGCTGTTCTACAGCAACACCGGCAGCGACGAAGCCCCCAGCTTCTCCGACTACGTCTACGTCGAGGCCGACGGTGTCCCGATCGACCTCGCGGACCTAGCCCGTTCCCGGCCCTTCGTGTGCGATTGGACCGGCGACGACCCACTGGATGTCCTGATCGGCGCCGGGGACGGCCTCATCCACCTGTACCAGGGTCGCTGCATCGCTGACATTACCGGCGACGGAAAGACTGATCAGGCCGACTTGGGCTTGTTCCTGTCCGATTGGGGCTGCGACGACCCGGTAAACGGCTGTGTCGGCGATCTCGACGGCGACGACGATACCGACCAGGCCGACCTAGCTATCCTGCTGTCCGACTGGGGCTGCACGCAGATCATCCCGTAAGGGAGTCCCGCCCGGCACATTAGCCGCTGGCAATCAGCCATTAGCAATTGGCTCCTGGCAATTCGGCCTCTACGGCCAGTCACGTGGGCCGACCGAGAGCAGCAGACCGTCGCCGGTAATGGGAAACCGCTCGAGATACTTCGCGATTGTCTTCGTGCTGACGGCCTCGACCGCCGCCAGACGTGCGTCGAGCGTACGCACATAGCCGTGCGTTTCCAGGTCGTCCATCAGTTGCATGAGCCGCGTGCGTGGGTTCTCGCCCTCGAGGGCCAGGTGCGTCCGGCGCTTGTTGGTGACGCGCTGGACCTCGTCGGGACGGATGCCGTCCTGGTGGACTCCCCGCGCCTGCTCGCGCAGAGCCTCGAGCATCTGCTCACACCGCTCCGGCTCGCCATCGGCATAAAGCGCCAACAATCCGCAGTCGCCATACCCCAGCCACAATGCTCCGGCCTGCGAGCAGATGCCCTTTTGCACGATGTTCCAATAGCAGCGTGAGTTGCTGCCGCCGAATAGCGAGGTAAACGCTTCGATCGACTCCCCGGCTGCGTGCCCGGCCGGCAGGGACGGGAACAGCAGCACCAGCGACTGCTGCTTGAATTGCTTGAGCGGGCGCTTGTGCACGCCGCCGGCCGGTGCCTGCGGCGGCTGAGCAACCAGACCGTCCGAGGCCCGCTCCCACGCCTCGCAATAACGTCCGGCCGCGGCGAAGACCACCTCCGGCTCTACCGCGCCGGCCACGACCAGAAACATGTTGTCCGGGCTGTAACGCCGCCGATGGTAGCCCGCCATCTCCTCGTGCGGCAGCTTCTCGATCGTCTCCTTTTCGCCGAGGATTTCGTGCCCGAGCGGGTGCTGGCCGAACGCGGTCTCGTGCAGGAAGTTGGCGACGTGGTGCTCGAAGCTGTCGCCGCTCATGGC
>JAUWXH010000022.1 GCA_030616465.1 Planctomycetota bacterium
GCTACGCTGACAGCGTGTGCCCCCTGACGCTCGACCACGATGCGTTAGTGGAAGTGCTCGACGCCACGCGGACGGTGATCTGGCAGGACCGGTCGGGCCGTTGGCACGGTAACCGGGACGAGGACGGGACCGCCATCGGCAACGCCCTCGCCTTCGCCGTCGGTCGTATGAAAGACCTGAGGCGGACCATAGGTTCGGGCGAACGACTTACAATTAGCAGCCGCGTCATTATCCTGCTCACAGACGGTGAGGACAATCTGGAGGAGATACAGCGACGCCACGGCCTCGACGAAAGCCTGGTCAGCATCGCGCCTGTGCAGGCCGGTGAGTTGGCGGCCACGTACGGGATCAAGGTCTACACGATCCTCGCCGGCACGGGGCAGCGCGCGGCCTTCGGCTATCGCCTCCCGGTAGACGATCGCGATCTGCGACGCATCGCTGAACTCACTGGCGGGAAACACTACCAGGCCCGCGACGGCGAAGCACTGGAGAAGGTCTACGCCGAGATTGACCAGCTCGAAAGCACCAAGGTCGAGGAGCGGCACTATGTCCGCTGGAGCGAACTGTCACACTGGTGGCTGGTTGTGGCGTTTGTCTGTGTTGGTTTGCAGACCTTTCTCGACGCGACCCGACTGAGAAAGATCCCGTGAAGATGCACCACAAAGGCACGAAGGCACAAAGTGAAGCAAGACTTGGCAGCGCGGCAGCTTCCACCTTGACCGATGGAGACGATCGGTGAACGGTAGGCGATCACGACAGCCCAATAAACCCATTCCCGCGGAGGCTGAACAGGTCGCGACGCAGATCGTTGACGCCGCCTTTGCGGTGCACACGACGCTCGAACCGGGGTTGTTGGAGAGCGTATATGAGGCGTGTCTCGTGCACGAGCTGTCCAAACGCCGGCTACAAGTGCAGCGGCAGGTAGCGCTACCCGTCATCTACGACGGCGTTCGCGTAGACGCTGGCCTGCGCCTCGATCTCGTGGTCGAAGAGAGCGTCATTGTTGAAGTGCAGGCCGTGCAGGATCTTCTGCCGATTCACCAGGCACAACTGCTGACATACTTGAAGCTCAGCGGTCATCGGCTGGGCCTGCTCATCAACTTCAACACTGCCCTCATCCGCGACGGTATCAAGAGAGTAGTCCTATGAACCCTTTGTGCCTTTGTGTCTTTGTGGTGGACCTCTGATGAGTGGACTGGCGTTCGACGACCTCCGCTGGCTGCATTTGCTGTGGGCGGTGTTCGCGCTGGCCGGCATCGGTGTCTATGGGGTCTGGCAGCGGCGGCGGGCGCTGCGGGCGTTCGCCGCAGAGCGGTTGCTCGGTCACCTGACGCCGCGGATCGGCTGGGCACGCCCGCTGATACGCCTGGCCTTGGTCGTGCTGTGCCTGACAGCTCTGGTTGCCGCCATCATCGGTCCACGCTGGGGCGAGCAGGAACAGCACGTCACCCGGCGGAACATCGACGTGATGGTCCTGCTCGACGTGTCGCGCTCCATGCTTGCCCGCGATATCGCCCCCAACCGCCTGGACCGCGCCAAGATCTCCATCCGCGACGACCTTCTGCCGGCACTCGGTGGCGACCGCGTCGGGCTGATCACCTTCGCCGGCATCCCGACACTGAAATGCCCCCTGACCAATGACTATGGGTTCTACCGCCTGACGCTGGAGGACGTCAGCACCGAAAGCAGCCCCCGCGGCGGCACGTTGATCGGCGACGCCATCCGCAAAGCCGGCGAATGCTTCAACAGCCCCCTCGACACGCACAAGATCATCATCCTGGTCACCGACGGTGAAGACCACGAAAGCTTTCCGGTCGAGGCGACCCAAGGTGTCTGGGAGGACCACCAGATCCCGATCGTCGCGGTTGCACTCGGCGACGAGCGCGAGGGGGCCCGCATTCCTCTGAAGAAGGGCGCCGGCGAAACGTACCTGGAGTACAAAGGCCAGGTCGTCTGGAGCAAGGCCAACTTCGACGACCTGCGCCGCATCGCCGAGGTTTCCGATCTGAACGCCTTCGTCCCGGTCGGCACGCGCAACTTCGACCTGGGCGAGATCTATCGGCAGAAGATCGTCCCAGCCGTCGATGCCCAGGAGCGCGCCGAGAGCGAGGTAGTACCGTTGCCGGCCCGCGCCCACATCTTCGCCAGCGCAGCGCTACTCCTACTGCTGATCGAATCGTTCATGCGCGACGGCCCGCGCCGCAAGGGCACTGGTCTTGCAGCGGCCGACAACCGGAGGGAAGCGGCGTGAAAGCCAGACCGTCCGGCCGAGCCTTGATTCGCTATTCGCTATTACTGATTCTGCATCCGGTAGCAGCCATTGCCGATGCGCCCCGCGACCTCATCCAACGCGGCAACGACCACTACCAGGCCGGCCGCTACGCCGAGGCCCTCGAAGCGTACGAGCGGGCGGGCGAAGAATACGGCGACGCACACACCGCCGAGCTGCTCCACAACCGGGCCGCAGCCCATTTCAAGCTCAGCCGGGTCGACGAAGCGCGCGAGTTGTGGGTTCGAGCGGCGACGCTTGAGGACGCGGCGTTCGAGGCCGCCGCGCGCTACAACCTGGGCAACTGCGACTATGCCGACGCGCTGCGGGTCGTCGAGAGCCAGGAGGTGCCGGGCGCGTTGGAGCTGCTTGACCGGGCCGGCGAGCAGTACCGCGACGCGATCCGGCTCGATCCGGACCTGACCAACGCCCGGGCCAACCTCGAATTGGCGGAGATGCTGAAGCAGCAGATCAAGCAGCAGACCACGACCCAGCCGCAATCGCAGCCGTCGTCGCAGGCGCAACAGAAGGAGCAGCAACAGCAGCCGGACCAGAGTTCGAGCCAGCCATCGTCACAGCCGTCGGAGCAAGGAGAACAAACCGACCAACAGGACCAGTCTCCCGCGACGCAGCCGACTTCGCAGCCCGAGCAACAGCCCCAGACACAACCGTCGCAGGAGCCGGAGTCCCAGCCGGAGCAAGAGCAACAGGATCAGCCCTCCCCGGCCTCGCAGCCCCGTGAGTTGCCGCAGACTCAGCCCGCGGCCGCCCGGCCGCAGGACCAGCCGCCGATCGAGCTGCGCATGACACGTGCGGAAGCCGAGCGGCTGCTCCAGATGATCCGCGACGCCGAGCAGGCCCGCCGCCGGGTGCTGCGTCAGCGCGAAGCCGCTCGGCACCGGCCGGTCGAGCGGGATTGGTGATTCGAGCTATGAAGGGCCAATCGCTGATTGCTAACGGCGAACCCGGTCGATAAACTCGCCAGCGGAAGGCAGGAATAAACAGTTAGCCGTTAGCAATCAGCCATTACGGAGTTAGGACCATGATGTCGGACCGCGTCAAGCAGATCCTCAGTTGGTACGAATCGGACAACCCCGGGACACTGGCGAACATTCGCCGCATGCTCGGCACCGGCACATTGGCCGACACGGGCAAGTTCGTGATCCTGCCGGTGGATCAGGGCTTCGAGCACGGCCCGGCGCGCAGCTTCGCTCCGAACCCCCCGGGCTACAACCCGCACTATCATTTCGAGCTCGCGCTCGAGGCCGGGTGCAATGCGTACGCGGCCCCGCTCGGATTCCTCGAGGCCGGCGCGCGGACATTCGCCGGCGAGCTGCCGCTGATCCTCAAGCTCAACAGCCACGAGCTGCTGCACGAGGAGCAGAACCCCATGCCGGCCATAACCGCCTCGATCGACCACGCCCACCGCCTCGGCTGCGCCGCGATCGGCTTCACCATCTACCCCGGCTCGGCGTTCAACGTCGCGATGTACGAGCAGATCCAGGCCCTGTCTGAAGAAGCCAAGGCGGCCGGCCTGGCGGTCGTGGTCTGGTCCTACCCGCGCGGCGAAGACCTCAGCAAGGAGGGCGAGACGGCGATCGACATCGCGGCTTACGCCGCCCAGATCGCCTGCCAGCTCGGCGCCCACCTGGTCAAGGTCAAGCTGCCCAGCCAGCACATCGAGCTGGACGCCGCCCGCAAGGTCTACGAGAAGGAGAACATCCCCATCGGCACCATGCCCGATCGCGTCCGGCACGTCGTGCAGAGCGCGTTCGACGGACGGCGGATCGTGATCTTCTCCGGCGGCGCCAAGAAGGGCGAGGGTGACCTGTATGACGAGGTTCGCGCGATCCGCGACGGGGGCGGCTTCGGCTCGATCATCGGCCGCAACGCCTTCCAACGCCCCAAAGCCGAAGCGCTGGCCATGCTCAAGAAGATCATGAACATCTACCTCGGGAAAGAATAGCGAGTGGCGAGTTCAGAGTAGCGAGCTGATGGGTGCCCCGCGTTCCCCGAACGTGGGTTCGCGATTCACTCCGGATTCGGGTGGCCCACGTTCCCCGAACATGGGTTCGCGATTCCGAGGGGTGCCCCACGTTCCCCGAACGTGGGTTCGCGATTCTGCTCCCAAGGGACATCCGCAAGCGCGGATCCGGTAGAATCCTCCCATGCCGCGCGATCTGAAACGCTACGATGAACCCGGCCACACCCACTTCTGGACAATCTCCTGCTATCGCCGCCTGACGTTCTTCTGGAACGACGGCCTCAAGCAAGTGCTCGTCGATGGGTTGCAGCGCTTGCAGCGCCAATTCGGCGTCTGCCTGATCGGCTACGTCGTCATGCCGGAGCATGTGCACGTGCTCGTCTATCCGCATCGCCGTGGCTGCGACGAGCCCACGCCGATATCCACGTTGCTGCACGCCTTGAAGCGGCACGTCGCCTATTACGGGAAAGAGGCCTTGCGCACCTACTGGCGACAGCACGGCAGTCTTTGGTCTGAGCCGCTGAATTGTCGGGCGCGCGGCGATCCCAGCGTTTCACGCTGGGCTACTTTCATGTTGTCCCTCCGGGACGAGGGAAGGCCGAAGGTGCCACGCACCCGTCAAATGGGGACATCCGGCTGACGTGGGCGGCTACCAGGACTTGGCGGCCTGTTCGGCGTCCGCCAGTTCCTCTTTGCGGCGCCCGTAACCGCACTGCTCGATCAACTTGCGGGCTGCCGCGAGGTCGTCCTTGGGGCTCTTCCAAGGATACGGCCTCTCGCCATGGAAGAGGCGGGCGCGGTGGAGGTGGATGTCGGCCATGTGCAGGCGCATCGGGCCGCGCTCGGCGATCTGCCAGGCTTCGTTCAGGTCGCCACGCGCGCCGTCGGGATCGTCCTCCAGAAAGCGTGGCCAGGCGCGCGAGAGCAGTCCGCAAGGAATCTCGTCCTGATTGCCGGAGCGCCGGAGGCCGTCCACGGCGTCGGTGAGCTGTTCGCGGGCAATCTGGAGAGCTTCCGCGTGCTCAGCTTTCGAGTCGGTCAGCGCCCCCCGGTAGAGCGCGGCGCGCCCCAGCGTTAGGTGATCGAGCGCGATGTCAAGCAACCAACTCTGCTGTTCCAACTCATACCACTTGAGCGTCTGCGCCGCCCGCTGCTCGACTTCGCGGCAGCGAGCAATCAATGTGGCACGGGCATCCTGCCCGTGATCCGGCACAGGCTGGAAGCCTGTGCCACACTTCCACGCCGCGCGCTCGCACTCCGCGAGGAGCAGCTCGCAATACAGGAAACCCCGCAGCGAGTAGAGCAGCGGGTATTGCGCCTGGCGCCTAGCCTGCATGGTCTCCGCCTCGCGGAAGCGCTCCAGTGCGTCAGCCCGTCGGCCTGCTTGGTGCAGCGCGTCGGCCACCTTTGCACGTGATGCCATCGTCCAATGCGCATCGCCGCCGCGGTCGGCGAAGGTCACGGACCGCTCGGCGTCGCGCAGCGCACCGGGCAGCTCGCCCAGCGTCAGCTCCAGCTCGCTCAGGGTGCCCGCGCTAATAGCGGCGCCCATCCATTCCTTGCGGTCGACATCCATGTCCATCGAAATCCGCATCGGCTCGAGGGCCTCGGCCAGCCGGCCCAACGCACGCAGGCGGAAGGCGGCTTGATTCAGCAGCCAGGCTTGGTCGCCTTCCGAAAGCACAGTTGAGATTCGGTTCCACGGCTGCTCGAAGAAGCAGGCGACGGCGCCAAGGTCCGCACCGAAAGCGCCGAGCTTGCTGGTGCTGTAAAACTCGTCGGTGCCGCGCAGGATGCGGTCGCGGTAGACGTCGTGACATGCGTCTTGATACAGCCCCGCCTGGCAGCCGTGGGCCACGGCCTGGTAGAGCGGCTGGAGATCTTCGAGTGTGTCGGGCTGGTGTTCGGTGCTGTCCTTGAGATGCTCGTAGAGCCGGCGGTGGGCGGAGCGCCAGGCTTCGGGATTCTTATCGCGAAGCTGCTTGGCGAAGTACTCGCGGATGAGCGGATGGGAATCGATTGACGATTGCGGATTCACGATTGACGATTGGGCGGACTGCACGGAGATGAGGCCGCAGTCGGCGAGGAACGAGACCGCTAGGTTCCAGTCGTCGTCACCAAGGCCGACCAGCCGTTTGGTCAGGCCACGGATGGCCGGTTTGCGGCGCAGCGCCGCCAGGCAACCGGCGTCGGCCGGCCGGTCGAACAGCCCCAGCAGGCGCAGGACGGCCAACGCACGCTGCCCATCTTCTCCGCCTTCACCCAGCCACTTCTCGTAAGCGGCCATGGTCTTGAACGCGTGGCCGCCCTGGATCTTGGCGTCCGCCTTGTCGAACTTCACGCGGTCGCGCGTGCGTATATCACCCTGATGCGCCTTGCCGAGGTAGGTTCCGAGCAAACGGAGCGTCAGGGCGTGCCCCTGGACCTCCCGGCTCGCCTCCCGCAATTCCTGGTCGTCCCGCTTGATCTCGGCTGCCCCCGCCCGTGTCGCCCCTGCCTGGTGGAGCAACGCGGCACCGGCCTCTTGGCTCAGGTTCTCCAGGTTCCACTCCGGCGCGGTCGTGTCGCGGAAGGGCGCCAGGTCGGTGACGTGCTCGCGCGTGGTCACCACACAGAAGCCGGGGTTCTGCTGAGCCAGGCCGCGGAGCAGGGTCTCCAAGGCGGGGTCTTTGAGCTGGCCGGCCAGCGGGCCGGGTGGGTGTTGCAGTGGCTCGATGCCGTCGAGCACCAGCAACGTGCGCCGCTCGGCGACGAGTTGAGAAAGGCGCGCCCCCTTGTCCCACGGCGAGGCCGCGCTCTTGGCCATTTCCTCATCGCCGAAGAACTCGAGTGCCTTCGCGATGAAGGTGTCGGCCGAGGCAGCGCCCTGCTCGCGCGTGCCCTGACTGTAGAAGGACCAGTCGAAGACGCGCTCGAAGCCGGGCCAGCCGGCGGCCGACTGCCGCGCCATCCACTCGACCACCAGCGCAGTCTTCCCCACGCCGCCCCAGGCCACGATCGTCAGAACGTGCTTGCCCGGGTCGCTCCAAGCTTCGTCGAGCTCGGCCAGCTTCTTCTCGCGCCCAAACAGGTGCTCCGCCCCGTGCCGAAGGCGAGCAGGGGCGATTTCTGCAAGACCGGCGACCGCCGGCGCTGCCGCCGGCAGCGGTTCGGGCGGCAAGGCCGGGACCGTGCCAAGCGGTTTCTTCACGACGCGTGCCTGCCCCGTGAGAATCCGGAGCAAGTGCTCATAGCCGGAGTCGGTCAGGGCAAAGTCGCGCAGCCGACAGAACGTCCAGCCACGGAGGAAGCGGAGTATGGATTCTTCCGGCTCATCGTCGAACAGTACAGGGATGATGCGGGAGTTGCCTTTGGCGTCGTAAAGATCGTCATCGAGCAGGCTGCCCTCCCAATAGGCACCCTTGCCTTTCTCGGGGGGCACTTTGCCTTCGATGCGACGTTTGTATTCCGCAGTGCAGACGCAGACGACGAAGTCAGAGTGCTCGCGGCTGATCTGCTCATTGCACCATCGGGGCCAGTCGATGATCTCGTCGGTGTGGAACTGGTCGAGTTCGACGTCGATGCCATGGTCCCGCAACGCCGTGGCAAAGGCGAGGACTCGGACGCTGTGCGCAGGGGAGTCGTGGCTGTAGCTGATGAATACCTTGGGTGCGTGCGAGACCATGTGAACCTCACCTCTGACCTGGTTCCACGATGGGGCTGGGTGACGATGTCATCCTGGACGAGGGTGCGTGCGGTGCTGCTCTCGAGCAGCCGGTCTTGTCAGCCCAGAAGATCACTCGTCCCCAGTGGCACATCGGACCACCCGTTCCACTACCGCGCTCTCGACCATGGCCGATCTTCGAGTTGCTTCACCTGCCCCAGGTAGGTCGGGACGCGATGTCAGTAGGATAACCCGAGGCGCCTGGAAGTAGCAAGAGGGTATTTTGCCCCTGGGCCGTCGTGCCAACCGGCTGACCGGCGCGGGCCCACGCCCCCGCTTGACCGCTTCACCATTCAACCATTCGACCACTTAACGATTTGACCCCTCCAGCATCTGCCGGATCGTCTCCTCGAGCAGCGGTCGGCCGCCGAACTCCATGCCGAGCGCGCGGAGCTTGGCGGTCTCGATCTGGTGTTTCGGTCGTTTCTGCTCGCCGATGATCTTGGCCTTGCTGCCGGAGAGCTCTTTGGCGATCGTCGCCACGTCGTAGTCGGAGATGTACATGTCGTAGCAGTTGAACGCCTCGCCGGTGATCTTGGCTGCCGGGGCGAGCAGGAGGATTTCGATCGCACGGGCGACGTCGGCCGCGTGCACCTCCTTGCCGCCGCCGACGCAGCGGACTTCTTGTCCGGCTTTGACCGCCTGGACCAGGCCGAACCACTTGCTCTTCGTGACCGGGTGGGCGAGGCCGTAGATGCCGGTCGGTCGCAGCGAGCATATTCCGTAGCCCTGGCCCAGCCCGTAGCTGTGCACGAACTTCTCGATCGCCGCCTTGTGCGCACCATAGTGGCTGAATGGCCAGAGTGGGTGGGCCTCGTCCAGTGGACGGTCGTCGAGGATCCGATCGTGGACCGCACAAGTGGCGATGAAGACGAAGCGCTTCACGCCCGCGGTCCGGGCGGCCTCGATCAGTCGGATCGTCCCGAGGACGTTTTTCTTGACAAACTCAGCGAGGTCGCCCTCGGCGCCAGTGAACCCGGCCCCCGGACGGTACAGGGCCGCGTGTACGACGGCGTCACAGCCTTCGACCAGCGTCCGGCCGGCGTCCGCGTGGCCCAACTCGCCGGGCAGCCACTCGATCCGCCCTTCGGCCGCATCGATTCCGGCGCGGTCACTGTTCGGCCGGTACCAGCAGCGACAGTCATGCCCCTGTTCGGTCAGGCGCGCGACGATGTAGCGGCCCAGGAACCCGCTTGCTCCGGTGACGGCTATGCGCATGATTCGCCCTTTTCATTCAAGCAGGTGACGAGGTACGTCGGCCCGCCCGGCAAGGCACTCGGCCTCGCCCAGGCTCCCGGATGCACGTTGCTCGTTAGAAGAGCCGCCGGGGTGTCTACGCCACGTGAGCCTTCAGCGCGTCCAGCACCTCGTGATCTTCGGGGAACCGCCCGGTTTCGAACTTGCTGAAGATGAGCTTGCCGTTGACCTTGACGTCGAAGATGCCGCCGCCGCCCTCGATGAGCTTCGTCTCGACGCCGAGCGCCTTTTTGATCGCGGCCGCCAAACTGGAGGCCTTGGGGAGGTAGTTTCATTCCCCGCAGTACTTGATGCTGACGTTCATCGCGTCTCCTTGGACTGTTAGCAGGGGCGCGGGCCCAATCCGCACCAATACGGTACGAAAACCGTCCGCCGCTGTCAAATCCCGCCCGGCAGCCGCCAAAATGCGTTGGCAGCCCCCGCCTTAAATGCTACATTGAACAAGGACCTGTATCTTTACGGCTAGCGAGCAACCTGCACGGGAGCAATACCATGCGAACGGCTCTAGGAATCGCGACCTTGGCTTGTCTGGGGCTTATGGGCGGCAACGCCCTGGCGCAGCACGTCGGCGACCCGGCACCCGATTTTGAGATTAAGGACACCGATCGCAGTAAGGACAAGGACGAGGAGCACCGCCTGAGCACCTACGAGGGACGCATCGTGCTGCTGTTCTTCTGGCGATCAACGAGCAGCCGCTCGCTCGACATGATCCCCACCCTCAACGAGATCCACAGGGAGTACCGTCCCAGGGGTGTCATGATCATCGCTGCGACGCCGGAGGAGAAGAAGGTCGTCGAGGAGGTCACCAAGGAGAAGCAGGTCGAGTTCTTCATCGGCTACGGCGACGCGCACAGATTATACCGGGTGCCGAGCCTGCCCTATGCCTACCTGATCGACCCGGACATGAAAGTGGCCTGGCGTGGGAACCCGGAAAAGAACCTGGAAGACCGGCTGGTGGAGTTGATGCGGCGGTCGCCGCCAGCCTGCTCCGATCTGGCCGCCGAGCAGAGTCGGCTCCGCAAGGCCGAACAGTTGCACGAGGAGCGTGACTACGGCCGAGCGTACACCATCGCCACGAAGCTGGCCGACCTCGAGGAGGAGAACGCCGAACTGGCTGAGAAAGCCCGCGCGCTGATGGAGAAGCTGGAGCAGGCGGCGGAGAAGTGGTTGGAGGAGGCCAAGGAGGCCCAGCGCGCCGGCGATTACGAGACGGCTTGCCGCATCGTGGCGGTAATCAGCGAGCGCTTCGAGACCACCGACGTGGCCCACGCGGCCGAGGATGAAATCGCCCGTCTGCGGGCAGAGCGGAAATCAAAGGAGATGATCCGGGCCGAGCGCAAGAAGGCCCAGGCCGAAGTGGCACTCGACGAGGCCGCCGACTTCGAGGCCGACAGGCGCTATCTCAAGGCCCTGA
>JAUWXH010000570.1 GCA_030616465.1 Planctomycetota bacterium
GCGAAGCTGCGCAGCGGCAGCACCGGCGAGCCGGTTCCCATCAGTCGCACGATCGTCAACCGCGTGATGGAGACGCAGGAGGCGATTCTCTCGGCCGACGCCGCCGGGGATTCACGCTTCGTCAGCAGCAAGAGCATCAGCGCCCTGCCGATCCGCTCGCTGATGTGCGCCCCGTTGATCGACAGCGAAGGAAATTCGTTCGGCGCTCTCCAGATCGATACGCTCGGTGTAAGCAATCGCTTTGAGGGTTCGGACCTGGAGGTGCTGGTCAGCGTGGCTGCCCAAGCCTCCGTTGCCATCGACAACGCGCGGCTGTACGAATACACCTTGCGCCAGCGGACGATCGAGCGCGATCTGGAGCTCGCGCATCAGATCCAGCGGGGCTTCTTGCCCAAGCAAGCGCCCCGGATTCCCGGCCACGAGTTCTACGAGTACTATCGTTCGGCGCATCGCGTGGGCGGCGACTTTTACGATTATGTTTCCCTGCCCGACGGCCGGATTGCCGTGGTGGTGGCGGACATCGTCGGGCACGGCCTGGCGGCGGCCATGCTCACCGCCAAGCTGGCGGCCAATGTACGCTTCTGCCTGCTCAGCGAAGCCCGGCCTGAAAAGGCGATCACGCAACTGAACGCCTCCCTGACGCGCGAACTCGTGGAAGACCACTTTGTCACGCTGGTCGCCGCCGTGCTCGCGCCGCAGACGGGCCGGCTGACGATCGTCAACGCCGGCCACATGCTCCCGATCCTCCGCCGCACCGACGGCCAGATCCGCGAGCTGGGAAATGAACAGGCCAACTTGCCGCTGGGCGTCGTCAGGGAAATCGAGTACCGGGAATGCACTATTGAGCTTGCGTCCGGTGAGGTGCTCACCTTGTATACCGACGGCGTCAGTGACGCCATGAACGACGCAGGCCAACGCTACGGCGTCGAGCGGGTCCGAAGCCAAATCGAGTCTGCCGGCGACACCCCCGCTCAACTCGGCCGAAACGTCATCGAGGACGTGCGGCGATTCACCGGCGAGTGTGTACAGAGAGACGACATGTGCCTGATCTGCTTCGACCGCAAGTGAACCGATCGCTGCGAAAGAACGCACAAGCCGGGCTAGCGGAAAACCGCGTACAGTATCGCCAAGAGGATCACCGCGGCGAGGACTGCGCCGGCGGCCAGCCAAAGCCGACTCCCACCACCGCCCGCGGAGGCGGCCTGCCGGGCGGCAGATGGCGTCGACTGCTCAGCGGTGGTCGTGGTGGGTGACTCCGCGACCGTTCTGGCCTCGTGCACCTTGACCGTGGTTTCGTGGGAGGTGATGGTCACCCGCTCGGTAAGCGTGGAACCGACCTGCGATCCCTCGCGATGCACGACGGTGGGTGAGCTGTCCGCGGAAGTCGAGGGAGACTTCCAATCGGTCGGCG
>JAUWXH010000317.1 GCA_030616465.1 Planctomycetota bacterium
GGCCGTTCTCGGAACCGGAGACATCCGCCGTCCGTGACTTCTTCCTCGCCACGCCGAACATCAAGGGCCATATCAGCTTTCACAGCCACGGCCAATTGATCCTCTACCCCTTCGGCTACGACTATGTCTTGCCCCCCGAACCCGATCTGAGCACGTTCGTCGAACTGAGCGCCGCCATGGCCGACGCGATCTACAGCGTGCACGGGATGGTCTACGTGGACCAGCCCGCGCACGGTTTGTACCCCTGCTCGGGCATCACCACCGACTGGGTCTATGGCGACCAGGGCATCCTGTCTTGGACCCCCGAGCTGCGCGATACGGGCCAGTACGGCTTTTTGCTGCCGCCGGAACAGATCATCCCGACCGGTGAGGAGAACTTCGAAGCCGTCAAGCTGGTGATTCAGTACGTGAGCGTGCTGTTGCGCTTCGAGTTCCCCGAGGGGCTGCCGACGCGCGTTGACTCAGAGACCGAAACGACTGTGCGTGTCGACATCGTCCCGGCAAACGGCGAAATGGAGCCCGGGTCCGGCAAGCTCTTCACGCGCATCGGTACGGACGGCCCGTTCACCGAGTCGAGTCTGACCCCGCTGGGCGGCGATGCGTACGAAGGCACTTTGCCCGCCGCCCCGTGCGAGTCGATCATCCAGTACTACTTCCAGGCGGAAACCACCGACGACGTGATCCTCACCTCGCCGCCCGACGCGCCGAACACGCTGTATGAAACCGACGTGATCGACGTCGTCATCTTCTTCGAAGACGACATGGAAACGGACCAAGGCTGGACTGTGGGCTGGGCGGGCGACGATGCCACAACCGGCATCTGGAACCGCATGGACCCCGAGGGTACGGCGGCGCAGCCCGAGAACGACCACACGCCGGCGCCTGGCACCGAGTGCTATGTCACCGATGGCCGGCGCGGGGGTGGCCTGGGCACTTATGACGTGGACGACGGCCGCACCACGCTGGTTACGCCGATCTTCGACTTGACCGAGGCAGAGGACCCCGTCATCGGCTACTGGCGTTGGTATTCCAACCACGCCGGTAACGATCCCCACAATGACATCTTCGAAGTGGACATCAGTGACGATGAAGGCTCCAGTTGGGTCAACGCCGAGACCGTCGGTCCCAGCGGGCCGGAGACCTCCGGCGGTTGGTTCTACCACGAGTTCCACGTGGCCGACTTCGTGGATCTGACCTCGCAGGTGCGCGTCCGCTTCGTCGCGTCGGACGAGAACGCTGGTTCGATTGTCGAAGCGGCGGTCGATGACTTCCTGGTTCTGGACTACTACTGCGAGGAGACCGACTGCCCGGGTGACCTGAACGGCGACGGGCAGCGCGACCAGGCTGATCTGGGCATCCTGCTGGCCGACTGGGGCTGCAGCGGCGGGGACTGCCCCGGCGACATCGACGGCGACGGCGACACCGATCACGCCGATTTGGGGTTCCTCCTGTCGGTCTACGGCGTGCCTTGCCCGTAGTGGATGACGCCTGATTGAGAACCTTGCCCCCCCGCGCCAGCGCGGTAACCGGGGAAGCGCGCGCCTGGTCGCAAGGCCCCAAAGCCACGGCCGGCCGGCTGGCAAGATCGCCTTGTTCGGCAGCGTCATTCGCTTTACGCCGCCGATGTGCATCACCAAACCCGACTGCGACTTGCTCGCTGCCTGCCTCGGCGCCCGCCTGCCCGAGGTCGGCCGCTTGGCAAAGGAGCTGGTGTTCCAGCAGAGCCGGTCGTCCGCCGGTTACGCTTGGCCGGGTTCGCCGATGGGGGCGGTGGAGGTTTGCACGCCGTCGTCGGAGCGGCGCAGGTCGATGTGGCACTGCCATTGCGGATCGGTCTGCGGGAAGTCGGTGCGGCAGTGCACGCCGCGGGACTCGCAACGCGTGGCGGCGGCCATCGCGATGCACAGGGCGATGGTGAGCATGTTCTGTGTCTCCCACGCGGAGGGCTCGTCGAAGACCTTGTCCATCACGTAGCGGCCCCAGAACTCGATGATCTCGATCGTTTCGCGGAGCCGATCAGCCGATCGTTCGATCGCCACGTTCCGCGACATGACACTCTGGAGACTGTGGGCCACGTCGTTGAGGTCGAGTTCGGTACGCGGCGACTGGGGCAGCAGATGGCTGATGGCGTGGGGACGGTCGCGACGCCCATTGGCCTCGGCCCGCTCGGCCGCGAGCTGCCCGGCCCGCTGCCCGTAGATCAGACCTTCCAGCAGCGAGTTGCTCGCCAGACGGTTGGCGCCATGCAGACCGGTGCAGGCCGCCTCGCCGCAGGCCAATAGCCCCGGCAGGTCGGTCTGCCCCTGGGTGTCCACGCGCACGCCGCCGATCGAGTAATGCGCCGTGGGCCGCACGGGGATCAGGTCGTGCTGCGGGTCGAGGTCGAAGTCGCGGCACAGCCGATCGATCGTGGGGAAACGTTCGGCGAAGTGTCCGGCCGGGAAGTGCCGCACGTCGAGATACACGCACGGGGCGCGCTCGCGCTTCATCTCGGCGGAGATTGCCCGGCTGACCACGTCGCGCGGGGCCAGCTCGCCCTGCGGATCGTACTGAGGCATGAAACGTTCACCGGCCCGGTTGAGCAGGTACGCGCCCTCGCCGCGCACGGCTTCGGTGATCAGGGCCCTCGCCGCCCCGGCGACGTACAGCGTGGTCGGGTGGAACTGCACCATCTCCAGGTCGCGCAGGGTGGCCCCGGCGCGGAAGGCCATCGTCAGCCCGTCGCCGGTGGCGATGGGCGGGTTGGTTGTTTCGCGATAGGTGCGCCCGAGGCCGCCGGTCGCGAGCACGACGGTCGTGGCCCAGAACATCTGGTGTCCGTACTTGGGGTGGAACGTGACTATGCCGACGACTTGCCCGTCGTGGCTAAGCAGGTCAATGGCGAAGCAGCCCTCGAAAATGCGGATGCGCGGGTGGCGACGCGCCCGTTCAACAAGAACCCGCATGAGCTCGCGCCCGGTGGCGTCGCCGTGGGCGTGGACGATGCGCGCGTGGCTGTGCCCACCTTCGCGTCCGATCGCCAGACCGTCCCCGTGCTGGTCGAACTCGACGCCCCACTCGCGCAGTTGGCGGATATGTTGTGGGGCCTGGTGGACCACGTCGCGGATGACCGCCTCGTGCCCCAGGCCGCAGGCGACGTTCAACGTGTCCTCGGCGTGCGAGTCGGGGTTGTCTTCGGGGCTGGTGGCGACGGCGATGCCGCCCTGCGCGTAGCTGGTGGTGGCCTGGTCGATGGCGTCCTTGGTGACCACCAGGACGTCGCAGCGGTCGGCCGCCTCCAGCGCCGCCCGCAGCCCCCCCAAACCCGACCCCAGCACCAGCACGTCGGTAAACAGGTGTGGCAGGCGGTGAGGCTCGAAGTTGGTCAGATAGCGGCGTTGGCCGAGGGTTTTTCTCATCGGGCCGGTCTCAGCGTTTGAAGCACCACGCTTGGGTGTCGGTCAGGAGCATATCGGCGTGGCCATCTGCTGGGCAAACTGTCGGCGAAGTCCTTCCTCGATCATGATCCGGCTTTGGGATCGTCCGGCGAGGCACGCTCGCGTGAGCGCCGTCGCTCGCGCAGCAGCGCGGCCAACCGAGCTTCGTCCCCGCGCTCGGTAGGATTGTAGTACCTGCGGGCCGCCCCGAGGTAGTCCTGCTCCACATAACCCACCGGCGTATCATGGGGCGAGCGATAGCCCTGCCCGTGTCCGACCCGGGCGGCTCCGGGGTAACTGGCGTCACGCAGGTGTTGCGGAACCGGCAGGGTCGGATTGTCACGCACGTCGCGACGGGCCTCGGCGATCGCCTTCGTGACAGCATTCGACTTCGGCGCGCAGGCGATGTACACCGCCGCCTGGGCTAACGCGAACTGGCATTCCGG